>CAZIIE010000110.1:0-5393 GCA_964539375.1 uncultured Nitrospirota bacterium
AAGGCCACCATCAGATAGAAGGCGGTCTTTACAGAAAGCATTATGTCGTACAGTCTCTTCATCCTTTAAAACTGTGTGGGCGGGCTCTGGATTATCTTTCCAGGGCCTATTTCAAAGTATGTAAAAAGGGCCACCATAAAGCCCAGGATGCCTATAACTGCTGCTGGCCTTCCCCTGAGCAGCTTTATGTACCTTGCATGAATGTAAATGGCGTAATAGAACCAGGTGATGGTGATCCATAGTTCCTTGGAGGTCCATAGCCAGTACATGCCATAGGCCACGAAAAACCACATGCTTCCTGCCACAATCCCCATTGTATAGGAAACCCAGCCTGCCATGGCTGTTTTATACTGAAGGGATTCGTAATGGGAATCTTTGTTGAATATATAGAAAACACCAATACAGGAGGATAAACCAAAAAGGGCATAGCTTAAAAAGTAAAAGAACATGTAAAGAAAAAACCAGGGCGATTTCATAAAGGGTGAAACGGTGTTAATTGTCCTGTGCATAATTGATACAAAGATAAAGAAACACACCATGGTGAGCACCGTTATTGAAAGCCTTTCGTTTCTAAGCCTTCTGTCAACAAAGGGATAACCAAGAGCCATTACAAAGGCCATAAAGGAGATATTGTCATGTTTTTCCGTAAGGGGTGGATATCCAATGGTCTTTGCCCTTAAGAGCATCCCAGCAAGATGACTTAACAGCCCGAGCACAAAAAAGACATAACCCTTCTTTCCACCAAGAAGCGCAAGGATATAAAGGGTGGCTGGGATGAGGAGAAAAAGCACAGGCCCAACAATATCCCAGTCTTCCTTGAGATTCAGTATCAGCTCATTCATATTGGAAAATTATATTACTTTCATCAGCTTTTTTTCTACATTACCCTGCTTGTTCCACCTACGAGGTGGAAATAACACCTCGTAGGTGGAATGCTGGAAATAAATTTCTTGCCAGCACTTTTTCTACAAGGCCTTTAGTTCCACTTCGTAAGTGGAACTAAGGGGTGGTTTGTTTGGATGAGTCCTAAAGTTATATAATAATGGAATTTTTGAGGGTGTGCGCATGGAATAACGAATTTTAAACAGGGGGTGCTATGAGGCTTTCTCTGAAAGTAAGGACTATCCTTTTACTGGTGGGCATAGTTTTATTCGTTACCTCGTCTTTTATGATACTGACAAGGCATGAGATTGTCAGTTCAATGTTTAACGCTGAAGAGCAGTCTGCCCAGAATGTCCTGAAGATGGTAATGCTTCAGATTGAGAATGAATACAGGGACCTCCTCTACTATCAGAATGCCAGCCTTGAGCGACATAAAAATCGTTTGAAGGACATTATTGATTTGCAGGAAAACGCAATAAGAAGGATATATGAGAGAGTGCAGAGGGGACTAATTGATGAAAAGACCGCAAAGGCAAGGATACTTGAGGATCTGAGACATTACAGGTTTGGCAACAATGACTACATCTGGATATCCGATTACAACTCAGTGCTTATATCTCATCCCGACCCCAGACTGAACGGTAAGGATGTCTCAAAACTGAGGGATATAAAGGGGACCCTGATAGTGCCACCCATGGTTGAGATAGCACAAAAAAAAGGGGAAGGTTTTTACACATACTGGTGGCGGCGACTGAACTCTGAGGTGCCTGTCAAGAAACTTGCCTATGTAAAGCACTTTCCTGAATGGAAGTGGGTCATTGGAACGGGTGTATATATTGATGACATCCAGCAGGAGGTAGACCGAAAGGTAAAGGCAATGATAGAAAACCTCCAAAAGGTGCTTAAAAAGGTGAAGGTGGGAAAAACAGGCTACATATTTATCTTTAATGGAAAGAAGAAGATGCTGGTTCACCCGGTGCTTTCAGGCAAGGATGTATCAAAACTGAAAAACCCAACCACAGGCACCTACATTGCAGATGACCTGATAAAGGCGTCAAAAGACCCTGATACCCCCTATGAGTATCTCTGGGACAGGCCTGATGACAGGGGACATTATATCTATCCAAAGGTCTCCTATGTGAGTTACTTTAAGCCACTGGACTGGTATGTGGCCTCCACCGTGTATAAAGACGAGATTATGGCACCTGCCAAAAGGCTTGGCAGAAAGGTGATGTATGCCTCTCTCCTGATACTTTTGATAGCGATAGTGCTTTCCTTTATTTTTAGTGAGACCATCAACAGACCACTGGGGAAACTCGTTAACCTGATGAAGGAGATACACAGTGAGGGGCTTGCGCAAAAGAGGGTGTCCCTTGAGGGGCCTCCAGAGATCAGGGAGCTTGGTGCTATCTTTAACAGGATGCTTGAGTCAATTGAAGAGGCACAGAAAGACCTGGAGCAAAAGGTTCAGGAAAGGACAGCCGAGCTTTCCCGCTCCAATGAACTTCTTAAGGTTGCAAAGGAGGAGGCAGAGGCAGCAAACAGGGCAAAAAGCGAGTTCCTTGCCATGATGAGCCATGAGATAAGAACTCCCATGAACGCTATCATAGGGATGGCAGAGCTTCTGTGGGAGACAGATTTGACCGCAGAGCAGAGGCAGTATGTCCAGATATTCAGGTCAGCTGGAGAGACCCTGCTTGGCATAATAAACGATATCCTTGATATTTCAAAGATAGAGGCAGGAAGGCTTGCCCTTGAGTCAGTGGAATTTAATCTGAGGGAGTTGGTGGAAAGTATAGGTGATGTCATGGCAGTGAGGGCCCATGAAAAGGGCATAGAGCTTGCCTTTCATATTGACTCCGATGTCCCTGAGCATCTTGTAGGTGACCCATTGAGGCTTAAACAGGTCTTTCTTAACCTGGTTGGCAATGCACTTAAGTTTACCGAGGAGGGCGAGGTGGTTGTATGGTTAAAGAAGGGTGAGCTTGAAGGCAGAGTAGTTGAAATAAAAGCCATGGTAAGAGACACAGGAATAGGCATTCCTGAGGATAAACTTAAGAGTATCTTTGAAAAGTTCACACAGGCTGATACATCAACAACCCGTAGATACGGTGGCACCGGGCTGGGGCTACCCATATCAAAGCACCTTATTGAGATGATGGGTGGAAAGATTTGGGCTGAAAGTGAGGTTGGAAGGGGGACAACCTTCTACTTTACTTTCAGATTGCCACTGGCAGAGAAGGATAAGGGCACCAAGGTTGAGGTGCCTGCAGAGCTTAAGGGTCTTAATGCATTAATAGTGGATGACAATGCCACAAACAGGATTATCCTTAAGGAGATGCTATACCGCTGGGGTATCCATGTAAAGGAAGCAGAGGATGGCCCCGGGGCACTGGAGCAGTTGAAACGGGCAAAGAAGGATGGTGTCCCCTACGACTTAGTGCTCCTTGACTGCAGGATGCCAGGTATGGATGGATTTGCGGTGGCAGAAGAGATTAAAAAGGACAGGGGGCTTGCTGCCACAGTGCTCCTGATGCTTACGTCAGATAACAGGGCAAACCACGCCAGGAGGGCTAAAGAGATTGGCATATCCCAGTACTTGGTAAAACCTGTAAGAAGGGATGAGCTTTATAGGGCCTTAAAAACAGCTATTGTAGATGCCAGGGCTGACAAAAAACAGAGGGAAAAGGACTTCAGCAGTACCGAAACAGATGAAAAACCCAAAAGAATACTCCTTGTCGAGGACTCTCCTGACAACAGGCTATTGATTCAGTCCTATCTGAAAAAGACCCCTCACCTTGTGGACATAGCAGAAAATGGTCAGCAGGCGGTGGAGAAGTTCAAATCAGGCAGTTACGACCTGGTGTTAATGGATGTGGAGATGCCTGTGATGGATGGATATACTGCAACGCGGGAAATAAGGCAGTGGGAAAAGCAAAGGGGGCTAAAACCCACTCCTGTGGTTGCCCTGACCGCCCATGCCCTTAAAGAGGAGGAACAAAAAAGCATTGAGGCTGGCTGTGATGCCCATCTTACAAAGCCGATAAAAAAGGCAGTGCTGTTTGAGGCTATAAAGGAGTATGCCCTATGAGTATACTTGTAGTAGATGACAGCGATGACACCAGGCTTTTGATTGAGACCATACTTTCCAAGGCAGGCCATAAAGATGTACTCACCTGTAGCTCGGTCAGCGAGGCATTGAAGATACTTCAAGACAGGGAGGTTGACCTTATCCTGATGGATGTTCTCATGCCAGAGATTGACGGGATTGAAGCATGCCGCCTAATAAAAAGAAACAAAGACCTCCTTGATATACCCATTATCATGGTTACAGCAAAGGACGATATGGAATATCTCCAGCAGGCCTTCTCAGCAGGAGCACTTGACTATATCACAAAACCCTTTAACAGGATAGAGCTTCTTGCAAGGGTTCGGTCTGCCCTTAAGCTTAAACAGGAGATGGACAAACGTAAGGCCCGAGAAAGAGAGCTTGAGCAGATGGCAAAGGCCCTGGAAGAGGCTAATGAAAGGCTGAAGAGGCTGTCTTCACTGGATGGTCTGACAGGTATTGCCAATCGCAGGGTCTTTGATGAGACCCTTGAGGCTGAACTAAAAAGGGCAAAGCGACAGAAAAGCCCCATTTCATTAATCCTGATAGATGTGGACTACTTTAAGCTCTATAACGATAGCTATGGTCATATAAAGGGAGATGAGTGCCTGAAGAAGATTGCCGATGTCCTGTCAGGTGCACTAAAGAGGGCAGGTGACCTTGCTGCCCGTTATGGTGGAGAAGAGTTTGCCTGTATACTTGCCAATACAGATGTTGAGGGTGCTTTAGGCATGGCAGAGAAGATTTGTGCAGGGGTGAGGGCTTTAAAGATACCCCATGAGCGTTCACCCTTTGGAATTGTGACAGTAAGCATAGGAATTGCAAGTCTGATACCATCAAAGAGCCTTACAGTGGAGAGATTGATTAATTGTGCTGATACCGCTCTTTACAGGGCAAAGAGGGATGGGAAAAATCAGATAAAGGTTTATAGGGAAGAATTGCTGTCAGTTAAATGAAAAGCTTTAAAGGAGGCCAGGCCATGAATGGGCAGGAAAAAATCACCGTGTATGTGGATTCAGACCTTGAGGATATCGTCCCTGTGTTTCTTCAAAGCAGACAGAAGGATATCCTGTCAATGGAAAGGGCCCTTGCTGAAGGAGACTATGAGACCATAAGGTTAATTGGACACAGCATGAAGGGGGCTGGTGGTGGCTACGGTTTTGATGCTATAACAGAGATTGGTGCTTCCATAGAAAGGGCCGCGAAACAGGGGGATAAAGACGCTATAAAAAGGCAGATAGAGGCATTGAAGGACTATTTAAACAGGGTTGAAGTGAAATATGTTTAATCCCTTCCTGGAGTTAATTTAAAAAAGCACTGGAATAAAAGATTGCCTTTTTCAACTCCGCTGGTTATTTTTCCTGAAAGCACTATGTTATAATTGTAGGTCTTTCAAGAGGAG
>CAZIIE010000111.1:0-5390 GCA_964539375.1 uncultured Nitrospirota bacterium
ACCAGCTACCACCTTTAAGGATAATCTGAGGGATATTGGCATAGGTCTCAACATTATTAAGCACTGTTGGTTTTCCCCAGAGACCCTTATTTACAGGAAAGGGTGGTCTCGGGATGGGCATTCCTCTTTTTCCTTCAAGGCTTCTCATGAGTGCTGTTTCCTCACCACAGACAAAGGCTCCAGCACCCTGATAGATTTCAATGTCAAGGTTGAAGCCCGAATCAAGTATGTTTTCACCAAGCAGGCCATGTTCCTTTGCCTGGTCAATTGCCATCTGAAGTCTTCGCACTGCAAGGGGATACTCTGCCCTGACATAGATATAGCCCTTTGAGGCACCGATTGCCTTTGCACCGATAATCATACCCTCAAGTACCACATGGGGGTCGCCTTCCATGATGCTTCTGTCCATATAGGCTCCAGGGTCACCTTCGTCACCATTGCAGAGTATGTATTTCATGTCACCCTTTGCCCTGTGGCAGAGCTCCCATTTGAGACCGGTTGGAAAGCCAGCACCACCACGACCTCTGAGGCCAGAGTCTTTGACCTCCTTTATGATGTCCTCAGGGCTCATTGAAAGTAATGCCTTGGCAGCAGCCATATAGCCATCCCTTGCAATGTAAGCCTCAAGACTTTCAGGGTCTGTTATTCCCTTGTTTCTCAGAGCCCTTAAAACCTGGTGTTTAAATATGGGTAGCTCTTTGCTAAGGGGTATGTCATCGTAGGCCTTAGCCTCCCTTTCCAGGATTTCCTGATTTTCCCAGCCCTGGGAGAAGGCCAGTTTCGGTACAGCCTTGCCACCAATGACGTGCTCTTTTATTATCTCCCTTGTCTTTTTCTCATTCAGGTCACAGTACTTTACAGGCAACCAGCCAGGCACCTCCACGGTAATCATGGGCTCCCGACTGCACTGGCCTGCACAGCCCGAGGTGGTTAAAAGAACATCATCCACCGAGTTGTTTGCCAGCTCATCCTTTATCACGCTCATAATCTCGCAGGCGCCAGCTGCCTCTCCGCAGGTTCCCATGTGAACCGTTACCTTTGCCCTGTAACGGGAGACATCATGTTTTTTCAGGTATTCTTCCTTTATCCTTTTAAGGTCATCTACAGTCAGCCTTGGCATCTATTTCCTCCTTTCATTCATATTGCTTCAACACTTCATCCACCTTAACAGGGTCAACTCCTGCATGGACGTTGTTGCCAACCATCACCACAGGGGCAAGACCACAGGCTCCAAGACAACGGACAGTTTCAAGGGAGAATTTTCTGTCATCAGTAATTCCACCCTCCTCAATGCCCAGCCTTTCCTTTATCTTTTCAAGGATCTCTTTTCCTCTCTTAACATAACAGGCAGTGCCCATGCAGACCCTTATGTTGTGTTTGCCTTTGGGTTTCATTGTGAAAAAGGAATAAAAGGAGACCACACCATGAACCTCGCTTACGGGCAGGTTAAGCTCCTTTGCTATAATCCTCTGCACAGTTGGTGGCAGATATCCAAGCACCTCCTGCACCTGCTCAAGTATGGGGATCAGGGCGCCTGGTTTATGTTTGTTGCGGTTGATTATCTCCATTATCTGGTCAATTTTGGATTCTACATCCTGTTGCTCGTAGGAAACCTCCTCGGTGACCTTTGCCTTCAGGGTGTTCATAGCCTTTTCAGTCACATCTATGAGTAGTTCAGGTGAGAAGGGCTTGGGTAGATAATCAATGATACCGTGCTGGAGGGCATCCTTTATGCTTTCCTGGGATGGATAGCCAGTGATTACCACCACACCTGTTTGAGGCACATTGTCTCTTATCCAGTGAATAAGCTCAAGGCCATCCACATCGGGCATTTTGAGGTCAGTTATAACAATGTCAGTGCCTCCATTTTTAAGTATCTCCATAGCCTCTCGGGCTGATGTGGTTCCCTTAACAGTATATCCCTCAGGTTCAAGTATCCTCTGACAGCTTTTTATCACAACCTCTTCGTCATCAACAATAAGAATTGTTCCTTCCATAAATAACCTCCTGATATGTTTCAAATTCTAATCTCTAATCTCTAAACTCTAAACAAATTCCAAATACCAATATTCCAAAAATATTTTTACTTTATTACCCTGTAGCCTCTCGCCTTCAGCCTATTTAACCACTACACCACTACACCAATAACCTTTTATCACATCTTATATTTCCAGTGGCACTACCCGTGCAAGCCAGACAAGCCACCCCTCTGAAAGGTGTTCCTTCATCAGGGCGCTTATAACATCGTTGGCCTTTGTGTTGATCTCTCTTATCTCAGAGGTCATGGGAGAGGGCAGGTCAATAATCTTTCCTGAGCCTGCCAGCAACCTTGCAAAGGGTTCACCAGCCTGCACCTTAGTTACATTCAGAAAGTCCACATAGAGCATCTCTCCTGCAGCCATCTCATAACGAAGGTCATAGCCTATTTCCCAGAGACCTGAACGGGTGGGTCTTGCCCATACACCCTCTTTGTAAAATATCACAGGATTTTCTTTCTCCCTCAACGGCACTATGTAGTCTCTGAATTCATTAATGTAGGCCTGTCGGAGAATCCAGCCTCTACGGTCAAAAATCTTCTTTGCCACATTGAGCATGAACTCAGGTGTAAAGGGTTTTTCAATGTACTCAAAGGCACCAAGTCTGATTGACTCCTTGGCATCTTCCAGAGTTGGGTATCCGGTGATGACAACCACATCGGTGTTTGGCTGCACATCCCTGGTCTGTCGTAGCACATCTATGCCACTTGCATCGGGTAGACGGATATCAGTAATCAGAAGGTCAAACTCCTCCTTTTCAATCCGTTTGATTGCCTCTTCACCTCTGCTTACTGTGATGATGTTGTAGCCTTCTGCACCAAGGATTCTTTTGCAGCTCAGGGTTACCACCGGATCATCGTCAAGGACTATTATTTTCCCTTTCTCCATAGGCACCTCCTTTGCCTTTATTAAAGCAATTGCTGTGCCAGTCTGATAAAGGAAGGTTAACTTGCTGAAAAAAAAGAAAAAATGAAGAAATAAAGAGGTCATGGGATTATGAAATGTATAAAAAATATATACATAATAGCTGAAGCTGTAGGGCATTAACCCTCAGAAAAGGCTGGAAATTAAGCCACTCCAGATAGTATGAAAAAAATATACGGTATTGTGGGTAAGGGGGTACACTTTCAGTGGTGGGTAAAGGATATCAGCTTTTGGACGATAAGACCCAATATGGTATAATTATTGGCATGGGAAAGGGGGGTGTGACCATGAGAGCGGCAGTTTTTTCGTTGATTTTAATGTTAATTCTTTCTCTATCTGCTTATGCTGCAGAGAAGAGCCGCCTTGTTATCTGTGGTACTGGTGATAGCCAGTCCATTCTGAGAGAGGTTGCTCCAATGTTTGAAAAATTACATCCTGATGTTGATGTGGATGTGCCTGATAGCATCGGCAGTAGTGGTGGTATCAGAATGACGGCTCAGGGCAGGTGTGACCTTGGCAGAGTGGCACGGCCTATTAAGAAGAAGGAGGAAAAATACAACCTGAAATATCTGGTCTTTGCCTACTCTCCGGTTGTGTTTGCAGCCAATCTTGATGGCAGGGCGAGTATAGAGCTGACCACCGAGGAGATACTTGATATATTCAAGGGGAGGGTGAAAAACTGGAAACCCTTTACCGGGATTGACGCACCCATCTATGTGGCAAACCGTGAACCAGGGGATTCCTCAAGGCGGGTGCTTGAAAAGACCCTTCCAGGCTGGAAGAACATAGAGCACTTTGAAGGTAAGACCGTCTACAGCACTCCAGAGCTTGTTGAGACCCTTTTGCAAAATAGATATACCATCGGCTATGGACCCTATGCAATGCTTGGGAAAAAGGGGCTCAGCATTGTGGCTATTGATGGTTATCTGCCCACAATAGAGAATATACAGAGGGGAGATTACAGACCCGTTACCCCTTTTGGCATTGTCTGGAAGGGGAGGCTTGAAGGCAGAAAGAGGGATTTTGTTGAATTCCTTTTCAGCCCTCAGGTCAAGGAACTTTTCCTTAAAAGAGGTCTCATACCTGCTAAAAGATAGGCCATGACCTTAAAGAGAAAGATTATCCTTGCCTGGATTGGTGTTGCTGTTTTGCTTACCCTGTTGCTTTCAGGTTCTGCCTTTTACATCCTGTTTAAAACCCACAAAAGGGATGTTGAGGCACACCTCAGTAGCCTTGCCAGAGACAGAGCTGAAGAGATAACCCTTGTGATTGAGACCTACAAGGATATGATGGACAACATCACCCAGAGCAGGGAGTTCAGTGACTATCTGCGTTTTTACAGAGACGAGCCACTGCTTGCCCTTTTTAAAAGATACGCAGGTTTTTTTCCTGTAATAAGCTTTATTGATGAGCAGGGAAGGGAAATGCTCAAGATGGTCAGGAGGGATGAGGCCAGGACCCTTAAGGATTACAGTAAAAGCCCCTTCTTCAAAAGGCTCAAAAAGGATAGGGTTTTCCTCCTGCCTGCTTCCCCATCAGAGGAGATTGACCAGATGGTCATCAGGATGTTCCTTCTTAAGAGGCACTATTTTGGTAACAGGTTTATGGGGATACTGATGGTGGAGCTTCCTGTGGAGAGACTGCTCAGGCAGGCTGTGGAAGGGCCTAAACTCAAAGGTGCCAACCTGATAATAGCTACCTCTGAGGGCACCCTGGTGTTTGATGGTAAAAGGGCTATAAAAGGAGCCATTAAAAGAATAGACCTTTCTCCCCTTAAAGAGGAAGTGGCCAGGATAAGCATCAATGGGCAGAAGGTGCTTGCCAGTGCCTGGAAGGTTAAGGAGGCAGGGCTTGTGGTTGTTTCAGTGCTTCCCTATTTAGACTTTTTAAGGGAACCACTTAGGTTGATTTATATAAGTTCAGCCCTGGTATTATCCTTTTTGTTGTTTCTGGTCCTTGTCATTATCAGGTCAACCGAGCGGTTTCTTAAACCTATAAAAGAGCTTGTCAATGTTACAGAGGATATCAGAAAAGGAAGATTTAGCCGTAAAATAGAGCTCAAGGCTGGAGGAGAGGTCGGAAAGTTGGTGAACTCCTTTAACAGGATGATTGAGGAGCTTGACAAGACCATGGTGAGCAAGGACTATGTGGAGAATATAATTGAATCAATGGTGGATGCATTGATAATAACCGATTCAGAGGGGCAGGTTTTGCATGCCAACAGGGCAGCAACAAGACTTACAGGTTACAGCCTTAGAGAGCTGGTATCAATGAGAATTGATAGTCTTTTTGTGGAAGGCGATTCTGATAAAGAACAACGCACAGTGGTGTCCAATGAAAGTGTCCTGATAGAAGAGTCAGTGAGAAGAAAGGATGGCAGCATTGTGCCTGTCTCTGTCAATGCATCCTATCTTGAAGAGGGAGAGATGC
>CAZIIE010000112.1:0-5330 GCA_964539375.1 uncultured Nitrospirota bacterium
AAGACCCCTGCCAACATCACCGCAATTCGTCCCATGAAAGACGGTGTAATAGCTGACTTTGATGCCACAGGGGAGATGCTAAAATACTTTATCACAAAGGTTCATAACCGTAAGAGCTTTATCTCACCAAGGATTATAATAGGTGTTCCCTCGGGCATTACACAGGTAGAGCAGAGGGCGGTCAAAGATGCTGCTCAGGCATCGGGCGCCCGCGAGGTCTACCTAATACTTGAGCCAATGGCAGCTGCTGTGGGCGTGGGCCTTCCTGTGGGTGAGCCCTCAGGTAACATGATTGTTGACATTGGCGGTGGCACCACCGATGTGGCAGTGATATCCCTTGATGGTATTGTCTACAGCAAGGTGGTCCGTGTAGGTGGTGACAAGATGGATGAGACAATACTTGCCTATATTAAAAGAAAGTATAACCTGATGATTGGTGAACGCACTGCTGAGCAGATAAAGATAGAGATTGGCTCTGCCTATCCTGTAACAGAGGGGCCCGAATCAATGGAGATAAAGGGCAGGGACATGGTTTCTGGCATACCCAAGACCATTGAGATAAAAAGGGACGAGATAAGAGAGGCCCTTCAGGAGCCTGTCAGCATTATACTTGAAACCATCAAGATAGCCCTTGAGAACACACCGCCTGAACTGGCTGCAGATATCGTTGATAAGGGTATTGTGCTTGCTGGAGGAGGTGCACTCCTTAAAGGACTTGACCTACTGATCAAAGAGGAAACCCAGCTCCCTGTTATCGTTGCTGATGACCCACTGACTGCTGTGGTAAGAGGTGTGGGGAAAATGCTTGATGAGATTGACCTTCTTCAGCGTGTCGCCCTGGGCAATTAGACTTTAGAGGCTTCATTTTACAGGTCATCCTATGTTTAATAAAAGAATTTTCCTTCTTTTTATCTTTCTTTTTGGCACTATAGCACTTATGGTTTTTCAATCTACCAAAAAGCCATTAAAGGGCCCAGGTATTGCACAAAAACCGGTTCTTTGGATTGACAGACAAATTACCTCTTTAAAAGAAACTCTATCTTCTACCATTTTATCTTACAAAAAGCTAAAACAGGAAAATCAGGCACTGAGAAAACAGAACCTGAAGCTTAAACTGCTGGTAGATCAGCTTGAGGAAATGCTTTATGAAAAGGAGCGTATCAAGGCTCTTAAGGAACTGGAAAAGAGATATTCTCCTGTGGTAACCCTTGCAAGGGTTATATCAATGGGCATAAGACCCTGGCCAAGGGTGATAGAGATAGACAGGGGCAGGCTGGATGGTGTTAAAAAGAACATGGCGGTTGTTACAGTTGACGGTCTTGCAGGAAAGGTAATAGAGGTTTTTGACAGATACTCAAGGGTTCTTCTTATTACTGATACAAATTTTTCTGCCTCTGTAAGGATAAAAGAGACAAGGGTGGAGGGAATTATTTCAGGCACAGGCACTGAAGAGTGCACCCTAAAGTACATATCAAAGGATGAAGAGCTGAAAGAAGGCATGACCCTTGTCACCTCAGGCCTTGACAGGCTTTTTCCAAAGGGTATCCCTGTGGGCATAATATCTTCAGTGGAAGGGGCTGATGAACTGTTTTACATAATCAAGGTAAAGCCCTTTGTCAAGCTCAACAGGATTGAAAATGTTATGGTTCTTGGAAAGGTAAAAAGATGAAGCGGAAGCTTATATTTTATTTAGTGACCTTTACGGTAATAATCCTTGTACTTACCCTTCAGGGATTCCTCACGCTATGGTCAATAAGGTTAAATCTAACCCTTCTGCCAGTTTATATGATAGCATTAAAAAGAGGCACTAACGATGGCCTTATAACAGGCGTCTTTACAGGGTTTTTAGAGGATATGCTTTCAGGTGGTTTTATTGGACCATCCCTTCTTGGAAAGGGGCTTTCAGGCCTTTTTACTTCCTATGTGCCCCTGTTGTTTTACTACTGGAGACCCTTTGTCGGTATATCTGCCCTTTTTCTGTTTACCCTCTTTGATGACCTTGTGGTATATTTATCTCTGAGCCTTTTTTCAGGACAACCTGTCCCATTAAATGATTTTCTACCCCTTGCCATGGGCAGGGCTCTTTTTAACGCACCCGTTGGGCTTTTCCTTAAATACAAAACATGAGCAATAAAAAGAGGATAGCACAGCTTTTTACCTATCTGACGGTATCCTTAGTTTTTGTCCTTGTTATAAGGCTCTGGCAGCTCCAGGTCCTTAAAGGAGATTACTACTTTCAGCAGTCTTTGAAAAACAGGATAAGGGTTGTCAAGATACCTGCACCAAGGGGCATCATCTACGACCGTAATGGCACAAAGCTCGTTAAAAACGCACCCCTCTTTATTGCCTCCCTTATGCCTGATATCTCTGAAAAAAGCCTTGACATAGCGGGGCTTTCAAAACTACTAAACCTCTCTGAAGATGATATTCGCCAGCGCCTTGAAAACAGGGACAGGAAAAGCCTTGAGCCTGTGCAGCTAAAAACAGGCCTTAGCTTTGAAGAGGTAGCCCTGATAGAGGCAAGGCGTTCTGATTTTCCAGGCCTCATCATTGAGACCGATGTCACCCGACATTACCCCTATGGAAAGACAGCCTCCCATCTCATTGGTTATCTAAGTCTGCCAACGGTTGAGCAGCTTAGAAAACAGAGCAGAAAAGAGATAGTCAAGGACACACCTGTTGGTCAGTGGGGAGTTGAGGCCCTCTATGACGAGACCCTCCGCGGAATACCAGGACGGAAATACATTGAGGTAGATGCCCTGGGCAGACAGCTCAGAACCATCAACATTGTTCCTCCCAAAAGGGGAGATGATATCTACTTAAGTATTGACCTTAAAACCCAGCAGGAAGCAGAAAGGGCATTCAGTAAAAGGGCTGGAGCCCTGATGGCCCTTGACCCCAACAACGGAAAAGTTATAGCCTTTGTAAGCCTTCCTGCCTTTGACCCGAACGAGTTTGTAAGAGGAATAACCGAAAAGAGATGGAGGCAGCTACTCAGGCATCCCGGCCATCCCATGCTTAACAGGGTGCTTCAGAGCCAGTATCCACCAGGGTCGGTCTTTAAACTTATCGTTGCAATCACAGCCCTTGAAGAGGGCATGATATCTCCCTCCTACAGTGTAAACTGTAAGGGGCTTATCTCAGTGGGCAGGTGGAAATTCCGCTGCTGGAAAAGGCAGGGACATGGACTTATCGGGTTGAAAAGGGCAATCATTGAGTCATGCGATGTCTATTTCTACGAACTTGGCCGTATGCTTGGCATAGACAGGATTGCAAAGTATGCCCGTGCCTTTGGACTTGGTTCCAGGGTTGGTCCCGAGCTATGTGCTGAAAGGGATGGTCTTATTCCAACAACCAAATGGAAAAAGAGGGTAAAGGGCAGACCCTGGTATCTGGGTGAAACCTTTAATGCAGCCATTGGTCAGGGTTATGTATCTGTTACCCCTGCTCAGGCTGCGGTAATGGTTTCTGCCATTGCAAATGGTGGCACTATCTACAGGCCTTCGGTCCTTTTAGAGGAAAAGCCAGAGGTTATAGGCAAACTTGCCCTTAAGCCTTCCACAGTAAGGTTTATAAAAAGTGCCATGTATTCAGTTGTGGTAGACCCAAAAGGCACAGGATGGAGGGCACGCTCGGGGATAGTCTCTATTGCCGGCAAAACAGGCACTGCCCAGGTGGTCAGCAGACCTGATGATGAAAGTGCAAGCAGATGGCTCCCTGAGGACCACGCATGGTTTGTTGCCTTTTCACCGGTTAGAAAACCCCAGATAGCCCTTTCGGTTTTTGTTGAGCACGGTGGGCATGGCGGCGAAACAGCCGCACCTATTGCAAAAACCACCATTGAGACCTTTATAATGGGGAACCATGAAGATACCGATAAAGCTAAAAGAGATTGATAGGATACTCTTTTTTACACCAATAGTGCTTACCATAGTGGGAATACTTACCATATACAGTGGAACCAGACCAGCCCTTCAGCAGTCCCATCCACCCTTTTATATACGCCAGTGCATCTGGCTTGTGGTGAGCCTGTTTGCCATGGTTGCCATGTTTGTCTTTGATTACAGGTGGCTTCAGAGGTTGTCCTATTATCTATTTGGCCTTGGACTTCTTCTTTTGCTTATAACAATCTTTGAAGGCTATGTAGGAATGGGTGCTCAGAGATGGCTCAAGATAGGCCCTATCAGGTTTCAACCCTCGGAGATTTTCAGGATTATCCTGATAGTCTCCCTTTCCAACTACCTTCAGAGCAAGCACTCGCCCCTTGATGGAGTGACCTTTTCTGTAAGCCTTTTTCTCTTTGGTATCTTGCCCTTTGTGCTTCTTTTTAAACAACCCGACCTCGGCACCGCTCTAATGCTTTTTATGATTGCTTTTTCACTGATACTGGTCTACGGAATAAAGAAGAGAGTGCTCATAAGTCTCTTTGCCATACTTCTGATTGCCTCACCGCTTGCAGGAAAGCTCCTCTGGAACTCCCTTAAACCCTACCAGAAAAACCGCCTTATTGCCTTTGTCCGTCCCGAGGCAGACCCCTATAAGATTGGCTACCAGATTGAACAGTCAAAGATTACCATTGGCTCTGGCAGGCTTACAGGTAAGGGATACCTTAAAGGAACTCAGGGGCCTTTGAGGTTTCTGCCTGAAAAACATACTGATTTTATCTACTCGGTCTTTGCTGAAGAATGGGGCTTTGCTGGTTCTCTGATTATACTGTTTCTCTATCTTCTGCTGATAGTAAGGGGCTTTGAGACCGCCTACATTGCTAAGGATAGTTTCAGCACCCTGGTGGCTACAGGTATCAGTCTGATGCTTCTACTTTATGTGTTTATAAATATCGCCATGACCATGGGGCTTATGCCTGTGGTTGGGGTGCCACTGCCCTTTTTCAGTTACGGTGGCACAGCGCTGATGAGTAATTTCATTGCAGTGGGACTGCTAATCAATATCAGGATGCGTCGTTACAGACTCTTTTATTAAAAAGAAGCTTTTTGATATAATAGTGGCTGTCATTGGTGTAGTGGTATAGTGGTGAAGGGGGTTTTTAATTTAAGATTTGAGATTTGAGAGACTCGGTGTTCTCTGTGGTTTTAATATAGCCGAAGGCAGAAGTGTTTATAAATGCAAATTCTAAGCACTAATATCTAAATTCTAAACTACATTAAGGAAGTATTTGGAATTAGTTTAGAGTTTAGAGTTTAGGATTTAGGTATTAGGATTTTTTACCGGCGGTGTAGCTCAGTTGGTTAGAGCATGCGGCTCATATCCGCAGAGTCGGGGGTTCGAATCCCTCCACCGCCACCAAACCCTTAAAACTCTATAAATCCTGC
>CAZIIE010000113.1:0-5317 GCA_964539375.1 uncultured Nitrospirota bacterium
TGTACTTTATCCATAAACATATAAAACTCTAAACATTACAGGGTGTAGGGTGTAGTAAAAAATACCCCAATTCCACAAGCCTACCTACGTAATGAACGCAACAAACGCAATAAACTCAATAAACGCAAAGAACGCGACTAACGCGATAAACGCTATCAACGCAATAAACGCTATCAATATCTAATCTCAAACCCGGAAAATTCACCCTTGTAGGGCTGGTTTTTTATATCAATCTTTGTCACATGGGCAGCAGGGGGGCCCTTGTAGCATTCTGCAATGGCACGCTCTATGTTTGCCTCCTCTCCTTCAAAGACCGCTTCAACCCTTCCGTCTGGAAGATTCCTGACCCAACCTTTCAGGTCATTCTTAAGTGCCACATCCCTTGTAAAGGCCCTGTACCAGACACCCTGAACCCTTCCCTCAATGAAGAGATGAACCCTTTTTTTTGGCATCCTTAACCCCCCTTTAATTTAGAGATTTTAATCCCTGCACGCTTGACATAGTCCTAACAAAAATTATAATGTTAATTCCCCTAAAATAACAAACCCAGAAGGGTATCATCATTTATTTAAATAATGATAAAATATAAGATACCTCTGAATAAAAGGCTAATTAGTCGTCAGACCCTTTAGCAGGGCATTAGTTAAGTGTAAAACCTGAACGCCCTATCAGAGGATAAAAAGACAGTTATGCTTTTAGAGGTAACCATGAGAAAGATAATAGTATCAGAAATTGAGGAGGAGGGCCTCAGGGTCGACTTTAATGAGCCCATTGAGGCTAACTCCCTATTAAGGCCTGCTGGTGATGTTAAGGCAGAGCTCATGCTTAACAGAACAGAGCTTGAGCTATCCATAAAGGGAAACATCTCTGGCACTGTGAATCTTCAGTGTAGCCGCTGTCTTACCGAGTTTCAGAAAGAGCTCAATCTTGAGGTTGACCTCACCTATCTGCCCATTGAACAGATGAGTGTAGAAGAGGCCCACGAGATAGCCCGAGATGAATCTGAGCTTGGCTACTATAAAGAAGATGAAATTGACATAGTTGATGTGATAAGGGAACAGATGATACTTAATCTGCCCATGAAACCCCTCTGTGTGGAGGACTGTAAGGGGCTCTGTCCTGTCTGTGGCACAGACCTTAACCTTTATCAATGTGACTGTAAAACCGAGCATATAGACCCTCGGTTATCCATTCTAAAAAAATTACTATCTGAAAGAAAGGAGAACTGATATGGCAAACCCCCATTCCCGACACTCCCGTTGTCGCAGAGACAAAAGAAGGGCTAACTGGAAGGGTTCTATCCCAGCTATGGTCAGATGTCCTGAATGCGGTGAGTTCAAGCTACCCCACAGGGTATGCCTTAGCTGTGGCACCTATAAGGAAAGACGGGTTCTTGAGATAGTTGAAAAAGAAGAGCTATGAGGATTTCTCTTGATGCAATGGGGGGGGACCATGCCCCCCGAACAACCGTTGAAGGTGCGATTGAGACCGTTAACGAAACCGAGGATATAGAGATCATACTGGTCGGTGATGAAGACCGCATCAGGGCTGAGCTAAAGGGAAAAGGCTATCCTGAAAACAGGATAACCATCTTTCATGCCTCCCAGAAGGTTGAGATGGAGGATGACATCTCCACTGCTATAAGGAGAAAAAAGGACTCCTCCATCCGTAAAGGCATTGAGCTTGTAAGGGAAGGCAGGGCAGATGCCTTTGTAAGTGCAGGCCACTCTGGGGTGGTGATGGCAACAGCCCTTTTGTTGCTCGGAAAATCAGAGGGCGTTCACAGACCTGCAATTGCCACAACCATGCCAACCCTGACCACACCCTTTGTGTTGTTAGATGCTGGGGCCAATGTAGATTCAGAACCAGAAAACCTGCTTCAGTTTGCCCTTATGGGAAGGGCCTTTTCAAAGAGAATCCTCGGGGTTGAAAACCCACGGGTTGCCCTTTTAAGCATCGGTGAGGAGGACACAAAGGGAAATGAGCTCACTAAGGAAGCCTTCAGGTTAATCAAGAGCACAGGCATAAACTTTATAGGAAACATAGAGGGTAAGGACATTTATACAGGACAGGCCGATGTGATTGTCTGTGATGGTTTTATTGGAAACATCGTGTTAAAGGTCAGCGAGGGGCTTGCAGATGTGATTATGAAGATGCTAAAAAGGGAGATAGCAAACATTGCAACAGGAAAGATTGCCTATATGCTTATGAAACCTGCTATTAAAAGCTTCAAACGAAAGACTGACTATGCTGAATACGGTGGAGCTCCACTGCTTGGAATAAACGGCACCTGTCTGATAAGCCATGGCAGGTCAAGTTCAAAGGCGATCAGAAATGCCATCAAGCAGGCAGCAGTCTTTGTAAGAAAGAGATTTTATCAGGAAATTGTGGCTGAGTTAAGCCATTACAGGGATGTTCTAACCCAGCCATTGCAGCAACCAGAACCTGTGCAGGGAGGTTGAAAGGACTAATTGATTAGGGCAAGAATAACAGGAACAGGCTCCTATCTACCCAAAAAGGTGCTCACCAACTTTGACCTTGAAAAGATGGTTGACACCTCCGATGAATGGATAAGGGAGCGAACAGGTATCAGGGAAAGGCGATTAGCAGCCGAAGATGAGGCAACCTCTGACCTTGCCCTGATGGCGTCAAAGGAGGCACTAAAGGCAGCAGGCCTAAAGGCAAAGGAGCTCGACCTCATACTGGTTGCCACCGTAAGTCCTGATATGCTCCTTCCCTCCACAGCCTGCATCCTTCAACATAAGCTTGGAGCAAAGCAAACCCCTGCCCTTGACATAAATGCTGCCTGCTCAGGTTTCATCTATGCCCTGAGCATTGCTGACAGCTTTATCCGTTCTGGCCAGTACAACCGCATTCTGGTGGTTGGAGCTGAAACCCTCTCCCGTTTAACCGACTGGACCGACAGAACAACCTGCGTGCTCCTTGGTGATGGAGCAGGTGCAGTGGTTTTAGAAAGGTCAAAGGGTAAAAGGGGAATCCTTTCAGTAAACATCTTTGCCGATGGCTCCATGTGGGACCTTCTTCACATACCTGCAGGTGGTTCAAGGATGCCTGCCTCAAAGGAGACCGTAAAAAACCACCTCCATTACATAAAGATGCGTGGAAATGAGACCTTCAGGGTTGCAGTGAGAACCCTTGAAAGGCTTGTGGTGGAAACCCTTAAGGAAAATGGCATTAAACCTGAGGAACTTTCCCTGCTCATACCCCATCAGGCAAACCACAGGATAATCTCTGCTACTGCAAAAAGGCTTGGCCTTGGTCTTGACAGGGTGATGCTTACCCTTGACCGCCACGGAAACACCTCTGCAGCCTCAATCCCTATTGCCCTTGATGAGGCTGTCAGGACAGGACGCATTAAGGACAATGACTACATCCTGCTTGAGGCCTTTGGAGGTGGACTTACCTGGGGCTCAGCCCTTATCAGGTGGTAAATTGCGTTAATTGCGTTTATTGCGTTTATTGAGTTTATTGCGTTCATTGCGTTTATCGAGTTAATTGAGTTCTTTGCGTTAATAGAGTTGATAGCGTTACTTGCGTTAGTCGCGTTATAGCGTTAATTGCGTTGGGTGGAATTGGGTTAGGGTGTTTTTACTACTCCCTACACGCTACACCCTACACCCTGTAATGTTCAGATTTGGAATTTTTGTTTATATTACTCTGTGTTCTCTGTGGTTAAGATATCGAAATAGTTTGGAAATATGAATATTGAGGAAATAAAAAGCCTGCTTGAAGCTGTTGCAAAGGGCAGAATCTCACAGAAAGAGGCCCTTGAGAAGCTTAAACACCTGCCTTTTGAACAAATCCCCAACAGCCATGTTGACCATCACAGGGCACTGCGTCAGGGCATCCCAGAGGTGGTGCTTGCTGAGGGTAAAAGCACCGATGATGTGGTAAGGATTGCAAGGAGTATCTATAAAAAATCAAAAAGGCTCCTCATCACCAGGGCAAACGAGGAGATTAAAAAGAGATTGAGAATCAGAGCTGCAAGGTTTTATTCCAGCTCCCGCATAATCATGGCAGGAGAGGAAGAAAGGAAAACTGGCCTTGTAGTGGTGCTTTCTGCTGGCACCTCAGACCTGCCAGTGGCAGAGGAGGCGGCACTTACAGCCTCATTCCTTGGAAGCAATGTAGAAACCATACTGGATGTGGGAGTTGCAGGAATACACAGACTGCTTAATTACAAAGACACTATAGAGAAGGCCAATGTGCTTGTAGTGGTTGCAGGAATGGAAGGTGCCCTGCCCTCTGTGGTAGGAGGACTTACTGATAAGGTTATAATTGCTGTTCCCACCTCCACAGGCTATGGCACAGCCTTTGGTGGGCTTACCGCCCTTTTTTCCATGCTCAACTCCTGTGTGCCTGGCATTGCTGTGGTTAACATTGACAACGGCTTTTCCGCAGGCTGCCTTGCCCACAGGATAAATGCTCTCTGCAGGGATAGGTGATTCTTATAACCCTTTACATACCATTCTATAACAATAGATGCAGTGAATTAGTTAAGCCCTTACTTTCATTTTGGTAAGCACTTAAAACCCTGTTGTTTAAAATGCTTATCAAAGGTAAAGGCTGTTTCTATGCCCAATTTCCTCATGAGTGCAAAACTTACACAGTCAACAAAGCTGAGGTTACGTTTATTAGCAAGAATCATAGATTTTAAAGAAATAGTATGTATTGACTCATCTATCCATCTTATATCTACTACAGGAAGTATATCTTCAACAAAGGATTTAACTGCTCTTAGGCCAAGACGTCGTTGTATCAATGATATGGTTTCAATAACCGTGTAGTTACTTGTAACAAAAATTGTATCCTTTTCAAGCGATTCAACCCAGAACCTGGCAGATTTTTCATGCATTTGGTCATCTTTATCCAGAAGTGGGAAAAAGGCAGAGGTATCAACAAAAACTACCATTCGCCATAAATCTCTTCAAGGTATTTATCGTGATTTATGGATATATCTCTTTTACCTGACTTGAAACTGCCAATTGCCCTGATTGCCCTGCGTTTTTTTTCTTCATAACTTAGGCCATGTTCTTCTCTTAAATACTCATCTACAGCCTCTCTAATCAGCCCTGCCATTGACACCTTCTTCCTTAAAGCAATCTCCTTCAATGCCTTTACCTGATCTTCTGTCAATTGCACCTGTGTCCTTATCATTTTTACACCACCAATAACATCATTTCTTTTATTTATTATGATAACATACTTTCAAAAAATTATCGTAGACACAAGCAATTATTGGCTAATCTATTAAAGTAATAAGCACATTGAACAGTCATTATTCTGTAGTTGAAGA
>CAZIIE010000114.1:0-5312 GCA_964539375.1 uncultured Nitrospirota bacterium
CAGGGGTTCATAGCAGCCACGAGCATGAAGGATGCCGGGTAGGTTACTGTGGCTGAGGCCCTTGATACAGTTACGGTGCCATCTTCAAGGGGCTGACGGAGCACCTCAAGCACATTTCTCTTAAACTCTGGAAGCTCATCCAGAAAGAGCACCCCATTGTGGGCAAGTGAGACCTCACCTGGTTTTGGGTGCTGACCTCCTCCAATGAGGGCAACATCTGAGATAGTATGGTGAGGTGCCCTGAAGGGTCTTATGGCTAAAAGGGCATGGCCTGCCTTCAGGGTGCCTGCGACACTGTGAACCCTTGTGGTCTCAAGGGCTTCCTCAAAGGTCATACCTGGAAGAATGGTGGGGAGTCTCCTTGCAAGCATGGTCTTTCCAGAACCGGGCGGGCCTACCATCAGGATGTTATGTCCACCGGCTGCGGCAATCTCCATTGCCCGTTTTGCATGCTCCTGTCCCTTTATCTCTGAAAAGTCCTCCTCATAACAGGATGCCTCCTCAAGCACCTTCTCAACATCTATCTTACAGGGCTTGGAGGGCATTCCCTTAAGAAATTCCACCACCTCAAGGATGTTTTTAAATCCATAGACATCAAGCCCCCTGACCACTGCTGCCTCGGGTGCATTCTCCTCAGGTAGTATCAATCCCTTAAGCCCACGGCCCTTACATTCCATGGCAATGGAGAGGGCACCTTTTATGGGTCTTAATGCACCATCAAGGGAAAGCTCACCACTTAACATATAACCGTTGAGTTCTTCCTGGGTTAGCACCCCTTCTGAGCAGAGGATGCCTATTGCCACGGGAAGGTCAAAGGCTGAGCCTTCTTTTTTTAAGTCAGCAGGGGCAAGATTGATGGTTATCTGCTTTAGGGGAAACACATAGCCTGAGTTTTTAAGGGCTGCCTTTACCCTGTCGCGACTTTCCTTTACAGTGGTATCAGGAAGCCCCACCATTGCAAAAGAGGGCAGTCCCCTGGATGTGATGTCAACCTCAACCTCTACGGTGCGTGCCTCAATGCCTACTACCGTTGCGCTCAGGATTCTTGATAGCATCTACTGCCCTGTGCTTCCCTCCTTCTTTTGTTCACTCCCGGTCATCTTATCAAAAAAGGGCTTCAGTAAGTCAATAGGCACGGGGAATATGGTGGTTGAGGTCTTCTCTGTGGCTATCTCGGTAAGGGTCTGAAGATACCTTAACTGTAATGCCATCGGCTCAGGTGCCAGTATCTCGGCTGCTTCTTTAAGCTTCTTTGCAGCCTGAAACTCACCCTCAGCATGAATGACCTTTGCCCTTCTTTCCCTTTCAGCCTCAGCCTGACGGGCAATTGCCCTGAGCATCTCCTGGGGAAGGTCAACATTCTTAACCTCAACTGCCGTTACCTTAATGCCCCAGGGTTCGGTCTGAAAGTCAATTATCCTCTGAAGCTCCGCATTTATCTCATCCCTTTTTGAAAGAAGGTCGTCAAGATGGCTCTGACCAACCACGCTTCTAAGGGTGGTCTGGGCAATCTGGCTTGTGGCAAAGTAGAAGTCCTCCACCTCGGTTACTGCCTTTATGGGGTCCATTACCCTGAAATAGACCACTGCGTTTACCTTTACAGATACATTGTCTCTGGTGATTACATCCTGGGGTGGTACATCCATGGTGACGGTTCTCAGGCTCACCCTGACCATCTTATCAATAATAGGCCAGATGATTACCAGGCCGGGGCCCTTTACAGGTATTATCCTGCCAAGCCTGAAGACCACTCCCCGCTCGTATTCCTTGAGCACCTTGATTGCACTTACAAGGAAATAAAGCACCAGAAAGACCACAAAGACTGCACTTAAAAACTGTGGTGGGAAAATCATAACCTACCCCCTTTTGACTTTTATTTTTAAACCCCTAACAGCCTCTACCCTTATCTTTTCACCCTTCCTTATGGGCTCATCGCTGAAGGCCTGCCAGTACTCGCCCCTAACAAGCGCCATTCCCTCTTTGTGAATATCAGTATGGGCCACTCCCTCAAGCCCTATAAGTCCCTCCACCCCTGTGACAGGCTTTCTTCTCCAGGCCTTAAAGGCAAGAGAAAAGGTGATGGTGAAAAAGGCTGCCGTTGCCACCGCCGCAGGCACTATCAGATAAAGGGAGAGCTTGAAGAAAGGGCCAGGGCTCTTAAAAAGCATCAGTGAGCCAATTATCATTGAGATAATTCCACCGATTGTAAGCACCCCATGGGAGGTTATCTTTATCTCAAGCACAAAAAGGATGATGGAAAGAATTATCAGAAGAAGGCCCGCATAGTTTACGGGCAGGGTCTGAAAGGAATAAAAGGCAAGTATCAGGCATATTGCACCAAAGACGCCAGGAAATATGGTGCCAGGATTGGTAAGCTCAAAAAACAGCCCATAAAAGCCAAGAAGCATCAAAATGTAAGCAACATTAGGGTTTCCTATTATGCTTAGTATCCTGAGCCTGAGGCCCATTGGAACCCTTTTCACAGGAGCCCCTCTGGTCTTGAGCTTTACCTTTCCCGCGGCGGTCTCCACTGTTTTGCCGTCAATCTTGTTAAGAAGTTCATCAAGGTCCTTTGCAATCAAATCAATCACACCAAGCTTGAGGGCCTCCTTTGCAGTGGCTGAAATGCTCTTTCTTACTGCCTTTTCAGCCCAGTTTTTGTTTCTTCCCCTCCGTTCTGCAATGGATTTGATGTATGCCACTGCATCGTTTGTAGCCTTTTCAACCATGGTCTTGTCCATCTTTCCACCAATACCTATTCCCACCGGGTGTGCTGCACCAATGTTTGTCCCTGGTGCCATGGCAGCCACATGGGCCGCCATGGTGATAAATACACCTGCTGATGCAGCCCGGGCACCAGAAGGAGCCACATACACCACCACCGGGACCTCACTCTGGTTTATTGACTTAATGATCTGCCTCATTGAGGTATCAAGCCCACCAGGGGTATCAAGCTCTATGACCAGTGCACTGGCACCCTGGGTGTTGGCAAGGGTTACGCCCCTTTCTATGTATTCAGAGGCAACAGGATTTATAACACCCTGAAGGGTTATTACATAAACAAAGCCCTCTACAGAGAAAGCATTTTTCAGTGGTAATATAAGCAGTAGCAGGAAAAGAAGCTTTATGAACAGATTCTTTTTCATATTCTTAAATAAACTCGGCATTTTCATACCTGGTAAGTTTATTATCACAAAAAAATAAAAATAATTCCACTAAAATACTCTGTCTTCAAAGATATTATTATGGTAAAATAAAAAACTCCCTAAAATATGAAAAAACTCCATATCAGTGTTTCAATGGGGCGTAGCCCCTTTGAGTAAGTGAAGCTTCGAGTTCTGCTCAGAGGTGCTTCACTTAAAAAGGCTCAACTTATGATTATATTAGTTCCTTAATTAAAGGAGGCGTTTATGGCAACGGTACACAAATTACCTGTGGGCCCCTGGAGGGCAATTATTGAAACAGCCTTTTATGCAACCTCTGTAAGAAAGACTAACATGGCAGAACTTTACAAACTGGCTATAAAGCAACCAGAGGTAATTGTTACTTCTGAGCCAATGTATAAACCACAAATCTATGGTCTTCCAAAGAATGCAAAGGTACTTGTTTCTCAGGATGGAAGGGTTGTGGGTAGAACCGCCAAGGCCAGAAGGCTTGTCCGTGAGATGGGGAAGGAAAAAGATAAATATCAGGGTATACTTAGGGAGGCTGTATACCATTTTAACCGCAGAGAGGGGCTCTGGCTGGAAGGGATTGTAGGGCTACATCCTGATTTCATGTTAAAGGCACATCTTCTTAGCCCTGTTACCGATGCCAAGAATATGCTTGACTGGGGATTTAATTTTACTCCCTGGATGGAGCCCTGGATAAGTACTTATAAGAAATCAAGAATAATTGATGAGCCTGACATCCTTGTATTTGCAGACCCTGAATGGTCTCATCCTGATTTTCCTGATGGGCTGGTTATCATTGATGAAACAGAAAACTGTATTGCCATCCTGGGGATGCGTTATTTTGGAGAACGCAAAAAGGGCACCCTTACCCTTGCATGGACAGCAGGTGTAAGGCACAATATGGTTGCCTGCCACGGCGGGATAAAAAAGATAGGGGATAACCCACCGGTTGCTGTGTTCGGGCTTTCAGGCTCTGGCAAGTCCTCCATAACAAACAGCCTTGACCATGAGGGAACACTGAAAAAGTCCGAAAAGGTAACGGTGATTCATGATGATGCCTTCTTAATAGACCTTGACAATAATATATCGGTTGCACTGGAGCCAAGTCTATTTGATAAGACCGATGCGGTTTCCTATAAGGACCCCCAGATAAAGTACTTTTTCACAGCTCAAAATGTGGCTGTTACACAGGAGCCTGATGGTAAAAAAAGGCTTGTAGCCTATGATGTGCGCAATCGTAATGGAAGGTGCATTAAATCCCGTGATATGTTTAACCACGCAAACGCCTGCGAGAGACCGGGATATGTTATATGGCTTCAGAAAGACCCGAGCCTTCCTCCGATCTCAAAGGTCAAAGACCCTGGTCTTGCTGTTGCAATGGGTGCATCCTTAAGCACCATGAGGGCAAAGGGTGTGGAGAATGTTCCGCCTGAGGAACTTAAGAAACTGGTTATTGAGCCCTTTGCAAACCCCTTCAGGGTTCATCCCCTTGTCAGGGACTGCCAGCAGTTTATGAAGCTTTTTAAGATGGGAACTGAATGTTACATAATGAATACCTACGCCTTCGGGGCACCAGGCAGGCTTCATGACATACCCAAGGAGCTTTCACTGAAGATAGTTACAGAGTTGGTAAGAGGTAATATTCAGTGGAGGGACTGGAGGTCATTTGCAGGGCTTCAGATACCTAAAAATGGCCGTGAGCTATTTGGAAGTGATTACGACAGGAAATATAAACCTCCACGGGATGAAGAGTATCTGGAATACCTCCGTGACAGGATGCAGGACAGGATAACCTTTCTTTCAAACAAGAGAGATATTGACCACGATATGGATAGTGCCTTTATTGATCCTCTTGTACAGGCAAGAACGGTTATTGATAAGATACTGAATCCAATCTAAGAGATTTAGGCGTGTTAGAATATTATCTGCGACAGATAGTGCTGATGGCGGCACCACTACTTGCTGCTGTTACCTTTCATGAGCTTGCCCATGGCTATGTGGCATACCGTCTTGGTGACCCGACTGCAAAGCTTGCAGGAAGACTCACCTTAAACCCCATCAAACACCTTGATTTGATGGGCACTCTGGTATTTATTATTACCAGGATGATTGGCTGGGCAAAGCCTGTTCCGGTAAACC
>CAZIIE010000115.1:0-5282 GCA_964539375.1 uncultured Nitrospirota bacterium
GGGCAGAGCCCCCTATCTCGGAAAGGTCAAATCTTATGATGAGATGTTTTTCCACGCCAAGGGCATCTGCCACACGCCTTGCAGCCTCAAGCTCAAGCCTGTGGCGCTGGGCATAATCAAAACTAAGGGCATAGCACTGGTATCCCTCTGATTTAGCCAGTGCCAGTGTAGTTGACGAATCCACCCCACCGCTTAAAAGCACCACTGCCCTTTTTTCAGTAGATGTCATCTTCGGTATGCTCCCTTCGGTCTGGACCTTTGCTGAAAAGATAATAGCTATCACCCTTTCTCTGGTAAACTATCTCCTCTCCCCAGCTATCCTTCAGGCTTTCAATAGCTTCAGGGAAGCTTCCCTTTAGCAGTCTTTCTGCTTCTATCTTCAGCCTCAGGTCTTCAACCCTCTTTGCGGTGACAACCCTGTCGGCTGCAGTTTTAAAATCCTCGGCAAATCTCCTGAGGGGAAAGAAAAACAGGGTTAAAAGAAGTAGCACCAAAAACACATATAGTAACGCCCTGCTTACAGGTCTTACTGCCTCTTTACCAATGGGCTCAACACTTACAGCCTCCTTTACCTCCTCAATCAATCCCCTGTCCTTCAGCCTTATAAGCGCCCTTGATACATCAAGGTCGTCAAGGGCAGCCACCTCTGTGATGGTGCCCACATCACTTTCTCCATCAATAAAGGAAAGAAGATAAAGCTCTGTATCCCCCAGGTCTTTTGTGTACTCCTCAAGCTCTGTCTTGTGGGTCTTACGGAAAACAGTGTCAATGGTAATCTTCCCCTCCACCACAGACCACTCATCCACTATCCTGAGACCCTCCATCAGAAGATGCTGGGTGTCAAGGGAAAGCTCAAGCTTTGAATCAGCCCTTATCTCACCAGGCCTGAACACATAGGAACCTTCCTTCCAGGAAAAAAGATGGACAATCTGGTCTGTTACCTGCCTTGTCAGGGTTTCCCTCAAAACCTCTATGTCAACAAGCTGTTTTTCTAAAAGCACATCTCCAAGCCTTATGTTTCTCTGTCTGTGCTCTTTAAGTGCCTCAGAGAGCATTTCTTCAGTAATGTACCCCTTTTTAACCAGTATCCTTCCCACCCTTAGAGCCTCTGGTCTCTTATTTGACTTTGAACCAACGATATTACCATCCCTGAAGTAAATACTCACCGTATCAAAGGGACCTTCCACCCGTAGTGTGCCTGTCTTTTTCTGGAAATAGATAAGCTGCAGTATGTCTGCAAGACCAAACTCTTTTATACTACCCTCTAAAGCCATCCCTTCCTCACCCTCTTAAAGGTATAAACCGCACTGTAGGCATAGACCAGAAAGGCCATAAAAATGCAAGGATAGACAATCCATCCATGAATACCGGAAAGATAAAGGGGTTCAAACTCCCTTCCCAGAACTGCAGCAAATAAAAAGAAGAAGAATATCAGGCAATGGGAGAGCCCTCTTATGAACCTTTCACCCTGCATAAGAATAAAGCCAGGAATAAAGAAGGAAAACACCCCCTTTATAAGCCTCTGCCTTCTTGAATAGCTATAGGTCTTCAGGATAACCTTTATCCTTTCTGATGGCTCAGCCTGAAAACTGACCAGGGAGCTGTAGCAGCTACCACAAAGGCCGTTCCAGTAAAAATGCCTCTCACACCTTATACAGTGTATCTTTCCACACTTTGGACACTTGATTGCCCTGTGTTTGTAAAGCTTGCCAGACAGGGCTATAAAGAGTATAGCAAACACAGAAAAGGCACTGCTGTAAAGGGTCTCCCTTGAGGGTCTGTACTGTCTGGCTGCCCTTTGCAGTATGTAGCTGAACACCTCCTGGGCTTTTAGCTGGTCATACATAAAGGTTGCCTTGGGGCTCTGTTTGTTTTTTTCCCTGAAGGCGGTAACCCTCGGAAAATCAAGCTTAACAGCCTTCAGGAAAAACTCGTCAGCCCCCTTGAAGTCAAGCCTTTCAGAGTAAAGCATGCTGAGGTTATAGTAGGCAGAGGCACTTTCAGTTTTTTCAAGGGCCCTTTGAAAGCTCTCCTCAGCCCTTTCGGTTTTGCCTGTCAGGGCATAGAGATAGCCAAGGTTTACATCTATTCGTGGGTCTCTGTATCGCTCGGACAGGGAGGCATAGAGCCTTATTGCCTCACCGGTCTTTTTCTCCTTCAGCAGGGAAAGGGCATGGGAAAAGCCCTCATCAAACTGCCCACCCTCCTTAAGTCCTGTAATTGCAGGTATATTGCTCCTGTCTGTATTGACAAGCTCAATTGCTTTTGCTGGAAGGGTTGTTTTTACATTAACCGCCACCTTGAGAAAATCATAGAAAAAGAAGCCAATAACAAGGATGACCATCATAAGGAGGGTAAGCCTCCTCTGCCTGTCTCCCATGTGAAAACAAAGAAGTACGCTAAGAGACAGAAGCATAAGCCTGAGGTCAATCAGTCCTGGTATCAAAAGGACTATAAATAAAAGCTTGACAGGTGATTCTGAAATCTCATGCACAAAAAGAGGCAGATCCCTTACAGTTCGTGAAAGGACAAGGCTAAAAAGGGTTAAAAAGAGAGAAAGACAGAGAGAAAAAAACACCACCATCAAAATATTAACTCTACCTGATGGGCTCTTGATGTAATGATAAACAGCCCTGAGATAATACCCTGTGGACTCAATAGCCCTCTTAAATTCAGGTCTAAAGCTTTGCTTAGCCCTCTTAAGATAGAGCATCTCATTCTGTAACAGGGCATTGTCCTTTTCTGCCTTTATTCCACTGGAAAGCTCCTTCAAAGACAGGTAAGTGCTAACATACTGAAGACCATAGTCCTCTGAAAGGGCGGTATTTGTCTGCACTAAAGGTAGCAGAAAAAGAAATAAAATAATAAAACTCCTCTTTATCAAAGCTCCCTCCCCTATGCCTTCTGTCCGAGTTTTGGTTCTACCCCCTGCAAAAGCCGCTGTATATTAGCCCTGTGCTTGATGTATATGAGAGCTGAAAGAAAAATAATCAATGCCTTTTCTGCACGAGCAAGTGAGGGCAAAAAGGAAAGCCCAAAGAGCACACCAAAGGCTGTAAGGGCGCTTAAAGAGGAGTAACGGAACAGAAAGGCGGTAATCAACCACACCAGGATAAGCAAAAGACCGAGCAGAGGGTTCAAGCCCAGCATCACACCAATTGATGTTGCTACTCCCTTACCACCCCTGAAGCCAAGATAGACCGGAAAGTCGTGGCCAATCACAGCTGCTGCCCCTGCTAATGCAGCCACAGTGTCGTTCTGCGTAAGCCCCCTTGCCACCAATACGGGCACTGTGCCCTTAAGTATATCAGCCACAAGGGTGATGATCGCTTCCTTTTTACCAACCGCTCTTAATACATTGGTGGTTCCAATATTTCCGCTACCCACCCTCCTCAGGTCAACACCCTTTGTTTTTGCAATGAGCAGACCAAAGGGCACTGCACCAAGCAGGTACGCCCCTACAATAATCAAGTAATCCAGGGTCTTCATATCAGTCACCGGATATCCTCTTCCAGAAACCCACTGTATAGTTTACACCAGAGACCACTGCCATTACCATTGCAGCCCAGATAAGAAGGGTGCCAATCGGGTAGAGGTCTATCCCGAAAAGGGCATCCTTCAGGATTAAAAAGATTATAGCAAATATCTGCAGAGTTGTCTTTATCTTTCCTCCCCTTTCAGCAGGGATTACAATGTTCTTTGTCAGGGCAGCCACCCTCAGGGCTGTAACAAGGAACTCCCTGATTATAATCACAATTGCCACAAAGGCACTGAGGCTGCCAACCTCAACAAGCATGATCAGGGCTGATATAACCAGAAACTTATCAGCAATTGGGTCAAGGATTATGCCAAATTTGGTTATCTGCCCTGTCCTTCTTGCTATATAACCATCAAGAAAATCGGTGGCAGAGGCAAGGGAAAAAAGCACCACGCCCCAGACAGGGTAGTCAGGTGCAACAATCAGAAAGACCGGAATTAAAAGTATCCTGCTTAAGGTCAGGATGGTGGGTACATTAAGCCCTGGTATAGCCACCTATAATCTCCTCCCAAAGACCCTTTGCCTTTAAAATCATCTCGGCAACCTCTCTTACCGCCCCTCTCCCCCCTCTACTGGCTGTTATGTAACGGGCATATCTCTTTGCCTCTTCGTGGGCATCAGCCACTGCCACAGGCAGTCCCACCCTTATCATCACAGGAATATCAACTATATCATCGCCCATGTAGGCTATCTCCCTGTCAACAACAGAGAGGTTTTCCTTTATCCTTTCATAGGCCTTTATCTTATCATAGCACTTCTGATAGACCTCCTTTATGCCAAGCTCGTGGGCCCTTCTCTGGACAACCCTTGAAAATCGGCCAGTTATAATTGCTACCTCCACCCCGTGTCTTATAAGTAGCTTTATCCCGTGACCATCTCTTACATCAAACCGCTTGAACTCATTACCCTCGTTGTCAAGGATAATCCCTCCATCGGTCAAGACACCATCAACATCAAGTATGAGGAGCTTTATCTTGCTTGCAGCCTGCTCGAGCTCATTTAAATTCATGGTAGATATTATCCCATTATTAAGAAAAAAGAGACAACCCTATTGGGTTTATTCAATGTTTCTTTGACAACCCCTCAACATTTATGATAACCTTTATTATCAAAGGCTGAATCAGGAAGATTCAGTAGCAAAGTGAAGCTTTCCGACCAGAGGTCGGCTCTTTACTTACTTAAAGGGGCAAAATCCCCTTGAAGCCTATTTTTAAAGGCTAAAGGCTATAGGCTGAAGGACACAGGCTGATTAAATCTTAAGCCTCAAGCCTGAATTTATTGGGAAGATTGAGGGGCGTCCCCCCTCAATAACCAAGAAGTAGACATTTAAGGAAATTTAAAGGCCGTGAAGGCTCAGCACCAGAAGGTGCCCACCTTTCACGGCCTTTTTGTTTTCAGGGAGGATGGTTATGGAAAGCAGAGAAAAACTGGAAAAACTCTTAGAGCACTGGGGTCATCACAATGAGGAGCACGCCGAAAGTTATCTGAAATGGGCAGAGGAGGCAGAGGCAGCTGGGCTTAAAGAAACGGCCAGGATATTAAAGGAGGTTTATCAGCAAACCCTGAACATCAACACCCTGTTTGAGCAGGCAAAAAGAGAGCTAAAAAAGGAAGGCCAGTAAGTAACCATGAACCACTTAACAAATACACTATCAAACCACTATACCACTATACCAATAACCATCTTTTAGGAGGTCTCTTATGCACATGGCAGATGCACTTTTATCACCGGCAGTAGGTGGTG
>CAZIIE010000116.1:0-5266 GCA_964539375.1 uncultured Nitrospirota bacterium
TAGGCTTTGTGGTTAAGAAGCATGGAGGTGTTGAGAAATTGGAGAATTGGGATTTGTTCAGGATTTAAAAATTTAGGATTTAGGATTTAGAAATTAGGATTTGCCTTTTTAACCAGTATCCTCCTGTTGTTAAAGAAAACCGCAAATCCTGGAACGATTTGCGAGGTAATTGGTGTAGTGGTTAGTAGTGTAAGGGTGAAAGGAATTTAATTACAACTAACTAATTTACCAATTAACCAATACACCATTATACCAATATACAATTTCTTCTTGATTTTTTCGTTCTTTAAAGGTTAAAATTACTCTGGTCAACGATTTCCGGTGGCTATACCGGTGGGGAAACACCCGTTCCCATTCCGAACACGGAAGTTAAGCCCACCAGGGCCGATGATACTGCGACCGGGAGGTCGTGGGAAAGTAGGTCGCTGCCGGATTTAAGATTTAAAAAAGGGAGATAGCCTGTAGAGGTTATCTCCCTTTTTTTATGTTTATGCATGGTTTTAGTAAAACTGAACTGCCCTCAAGGCTTTAGCTAATCTTTAATACAATCTCTGAGTGCCTCGGCCAGGGCCTTTATGGAAAAGGGCTTTTGAAGGAAGTTGTCAAAGTGCTTAAGGATTGTCTTTTTGTCTTCATCAATAAGGGGGTAGCCGCTAACACCTATTACAGGAATGGAGGGTTTCAGTTCCTTTATCCTTTTTGAGAGGTCTATGCCGTTCAGGTCGGGCATTACCAGGTCGCAGATAACGATGTCAAATTCATCCCTTTTGTGTTCAAAAAGTGCAAGGGCCTCTCTGGCTGTTGATGCTGCTTCAGCATGGTAGTTCAGTTCATTCAAAAGATTTATAGTGAGAACCCTTACAGATTCGTCGTCCTCTATTACCAGAACCTTCTGCCCTTTACCCTGAGGAATGGCTGGCTCCTTGGTCGTCAGTGGGACAGCCTCAGCATCAACTATGGGAAGATAGATGTAAAAGGTTGTGCCTTCTCCCTCCTTTGATTTTACCTCTATGAATCCCTCATGCTGTTTTACTATGCCGTAGGCCTGAGACAGCCCGAGCCCTGTGCCTTTACCAACACCCTTTGTTGTAAAGAAGGGTTCAAATATGTGGGGTAGAACATCCCTTGGAATACCCGTGCCTGTGTCTTTTACCATTATCTCAACCCATCTGCCTGTGGACATCTCGCTGTAGGGCTTTTCATCAACTATGTATTTTTCCCTGGTGCTTAACAGTATCTGTCCACCTTCAGGCATGGCATCACGGGCATTAACAATCAGGTTTGCAAGGACCTGCTGTATCTTGGTAGGGTCTGCCTTGATGTTGCACCTTTTGACAGTGGTTTCAAAGTCAATCTTTATGTTTTCTGGAAGGGTGCGGGAGATGAATTTTACAAACTCCTTCATAAAGGGTATCAGGTCAAAGACCGTTTTTTCTGTGATGGATTTTCTGCTAAAGTCAAGTATCTGCTTGACCAGGTCAGCAGCCCTCTGGCCACTTTTCAGTATTATGTCAACCTTCTTTTTTATCTCAAAGGGGAGTTGTTCGTCAAAACTCAGTATTTCAGCATAACCAATTATGCCGGTCAGTATGTTGTTAAAGTCATGGGCAATGCCTGCAGCAAGTTGTCCAATGGCAGCAAGTCTTTCCTGAGAAAGGAGTTTTTCAGCGGTTTTTCTTTCCTCGGTTACATCCCTGATGATGAATACCGTGCCATAGGCTTTGCCATCAGAGATTATATATCTGCCTCCCAGTTCAAACACCCTTTCCTCAGGGCTTGATATGCTCAGCTCATGCCATATTATATTTGGAGGGGAGACAAAGAAATGGGAGACGGGTTTCCCCGAGAGGCTTTCAAGGATATCTCCCTTTGATTTGTTTTCAATCAAACCGAGGTATTCATCAGCCACCTTGTTGGTCAGAACTATGCGGTTTTCATTATCAAGAAGGAATATACCTTCAGGTATGTGGTCAAATACTGTGGCAAGGGTGTCCTGAAGCCTCCGCTTTTCCCTTTCTATGGTCTTCTTTTCAAGAACCGATTTGATGGCCATGGGGAGCTTTTTTGCGTGTTTTGGTGACTTCAGGATGTAATCGTCAAGGCCACTCTTCATTGCCTCAACCGCAATCTCCTCACTGCCAGTGCCAGTGAACATTATAATCGGCAGCTCGGGCATGAGCTCTCTGACCCTGTTTACCACCTTTATGCCATCTGACCAGTTGAGCTGATAGTCGGTTATCAGAAGGTCAATATCACCCTCTTTGAGTGCCTGGTTAAACTCCTCCTCACAGGTTATCTCCAGGTACTGAATATCCTTGAATTCAGGATTTAGAAACCTCTTAACCAGTAGCCTGTCGTCAGGATTGTCATCAATAAGGAGAACCTTAAACATAATATGCCTCAAATCTCCCTTGGTAGTTCATTAAGAATTAGCCAGTAAAGATGGAGTTCCTTAACAAGGTTCATCAGGTCAGAGAACTGAACGGGTTTTACCAGATAGGAGTTGGCACCGAGTTCATAGGCACGGTTAACATCGGGTGACTCCTTTGATGATGTAAGCACCACCACTATCATCTTTTTAAAATCAGGATGGCTTCTTATCCACTTTAAAAACTCAAAGCCGTTCATTCTGGGCATCTTGAGGTCAAGGAGTATTAAAACTGGCAGTGGATAGGTCCCTCTGTCATCGTAGGGTGGCCTTGCCTCAAGGTATTTGACTGCCTCTTCGCCGTTTGATACACTGTAGACAGGATTAATCAGCCCGCACTTATTGAATGCTCTTTTTATGAGCATTACATCGTTTTGGTCATCTTCCACTAACAGGATTGGCTTTTTTTGAAGCATCTCCTGCCCCCTCAGGCTTGTATTTTCTAAGTTCCACAAAAAAGGTGCTTCCCTTTCCAGGGGTTGATTCCACACCAACCGAACCTTCCAGCTTTTCAGCACCCTTTTTCACTATCGCAAGTCCTACCCCTGTGCCTGGATAGGTCTCTATGCCATGAAGCCTTTCAAAGATGCGGAAAATCCTCCTTCTGTGTTCTGAGGGTATGCCTATACCGTTGTCTTTTACACAGATTCTTACCCTTTCTTCAGAGACATCCTCAGAAAAAATGCTTACCTCAGGGGTGGTGTCAGGGCGGGTGAATTTAATCGCATTGTCAATAAGGTTGGTGAATATCTGTAAAGCAATGCCATGGGTTGCCCATACCGTGGGCAGGCCTTCCTGAACCTTCACAACTGCCCCCTTTTCCTTTATTGCACCTGATAGATGCTCAATGGCCTCCTTTATTACCTCTCCCACCTTAACAGGCTGAAGCCTTATCTCTGAGCGGGTTATCCTACTATAGGATAGCAAATCAAGTATCAGGTTGTCCATCCTCTTTGCAGCATCTCTTATTCTCCGAGCATACTCAAGCCCCTGGGGGTCTAACTGTTCTGAGTGGTCTTCAAGGAGTGCCTCTGAAAAGCCCTGCATGGCACGAAGGGGGGCTCTGAGGTCATGGGAGACCGAGTATACAAAGGCACCAAGCTCCTCGTTTGACTCCTTAAGCCGCTGTGAGGTCAGGCTCAGCTTTCGGTTTGCCTCCTGAAGGTCCTCAAGGATGTTCATCATAGCCCTGTTAAGTAGTTCTACCTCATGGATACGTTCTTTTAGCTGGGAGGTCTTTTCCTCAACCATCCTTTCAAGGTCGGTCTGATACTGCTTAAGCCTGTTCTGGCTCTCAATCCAGTCGGTCATATCCCTGACAAGGGCAACTGCCTCTTCATCGGTAACAGGAACTATCCTTGCCTCAAAATACCTCTTCCTGTCAGGGAAGGGAAGGCTGTAGTTAAAAGCTATCATTGAGCCCATCTCAAAGGCATTCTCAAGGGCCTTCAGGGTGGGCTGGGAGACCTCTTCAGGTAACACAGAGGTTATCCTTTTGCCGATAAAGTCCTCGGGTCTTACATAAAGGGGGGTCTCGTGGGAGGGCTTGTAACTTAAAAAGGTGCCCTCACGGTCAAGCCGAAAAATCAGGTCAGGCAGGGCATCAAAGAGAGCCTTAAGCTGGGCTCTTTCTTTTTTTAGCTCTTTCATGCTCTGAGCATTTTTAATAGCCAGGGCAGCATGGTTGGCTAAGGCCTGAAAAAGTTCAAGTTCCTCCTTTGAAAATATTCGTTTCTTTTTTGTATGGCCAATTAGAACCCCTATTGTCTCCTCTTCAATCATCATCGGGGCTGCAATAGCAGAGGTGATGCCCCTTTCAAATACCACTGGAGGCACTTCAAAGCGGCTCTCCTCTTTAAAGTCAATTACCTGGTCGGCAGAGCCTTTTTCAAGCACATAGGTTGATAGCCCCTGCCCTATTACAATCCTGAAGGTGTTTATCATACTTTCAGGAAAGCCAAGGGTGTCTTTTATAACCAGATGTTTTCTGTCTGCAGTAAGTAACATAACTGTTGAGAAATCAAGCTGAAACAGGTCACGGGCAAATACTAAGGTCTTGCGGTATAGGACTTCAGGGTTCCGTGTTGAGGTAAGTTGCTTGGAGGCATCAATGATGCTTTTTAGGATGTTTATATTTTTACTAAGAGCCTTTTTTGTCTTTATGTGGTCTGAAATCTCTCTATCCCTGATTGATACAAGCAGAAAGAGTAGCCACAGGGTTGAAAGGACAATCTTGAGGGGACCTTCTATCTCTCGGTCAAAATAATCAGTGATTTTTCCGTATTCAAAGACATTTCCCAGGTCATGGATAAAGGTTAGAAGAAGAAGTGTAAAGACAATGCAGTGGGCCTCTTTAGATAACCTGATGGTCTTTCTCCCCAAAAGGAATAAAAGAATCGCGGTAACTATTGAAAGAAGTGTTATAGTGTCTATCAGTGTAATGTAGCTCATCTTGCCTTCTTTTTAATAAATACCCTGTAGCACCATATAGCAAGGGTTATATTAGACAGTGCATAAAGGATGTGCTCAATATGGTTGAACAGGTTGTGTAGAAAAAAGCCCTCTACTATGCTGAAAAACCACCCGCTAAAAAGAAGATAAAAGGCAACAATAAAGATTTCTGCTTCTGGTAAATGCTCATAAATTTGATTGTTAGTTCGTATAAAAAAGATAGTAACCATTCCGATAAGAAAGACCGTTAGTTCTACAAACTCTATCATTTTCCTTCCTGCTCCTTCAGGGGGTCGTCAGCCACAGGCTCAAGGCCTGCCTCCTTAAGCTGTGCCCTCAGTTTCCTGATAACCTCCTTTAGCTCTGCCATCCTCAGTTCCCTCTGCG
>CAZIIE010000117.1:0-5198 GCA_964539375.1 uncultured Nitrospirota bacterium
AAAAGGACAGAAGGAACAATCCCATAAACTGTTTTTTACTTTCAGACTGGCGGAGACAGATATTAAAAAGATGTTTGACCTGATCAGACATATCAGATGGCAGGACATCCTTGATATCCTTATAGTTACCTATCTGATTTACCGCCTTCTACTTCTTATAAAGGGAACCAAGGCAATCCAGATGCTTATAGGAATAGGGGTTTTACTGCTTGCCCTCTTACTTTCTGACCTGCTTGAACTTCATACCATGTACTGGATTATCCAGAGCTTCTGGGCACAGGTTGTCCTTGCCATTATCATCATCTTTCAGCCTGAGATAAGAAGGGCTCTTGCCCGCATGGGGGAGACACCCTTTTTTGCCCAGGTTGCCCCTGCCTCAGAGCTTAAGTCCTTTGATGAGATTGTGCGTGCCACTGTGTCTCTTGCAAACCGAAAGATTGGTGCTCTCATGGTAATTGAAAGGGATGTTTCCTTGAACGACTATATTGAAATAGGGACACCCCTTGATGCAAAGGTTTCCAAGGAACTCCTGCTCAGCATATTTCACCCCACCTCACCAATCCATGATGGTGCAGTAATCATAAGGGGTGAAAGGGTGGTTGCTGCTGGCTGTTTCCTTCCCATCACATTCAGAACAGACTTAAGCAAATCCCTTGGCACCCGTCACAGGGCTGCCCTCGGGCTTACAGAGGAGACCGATGCGGTGGTAATAATAGTATCTGAGGAAACGGGCATAATTTCCCTCGCCTATGATGACAAACTTGAATCTCCTGTTGATATGGGAACCCTGAGGGATTTTCTTACTGAGATGTTTGCTGAAAAAAGGAGTTCAAAGTGAGAGGGGAAATAACAAAAAATCCAGGACTTAAAATTATCTCCTTTATTCTTGCCCTGCTTCTCTGGTACAACATCTCACAAAAAGGGATGACCGAAATAAGCAGGGACATCTCTGTTGAGTACATCAACATACCAGCTGGTATTGAGATCTTGGACAAGGATGTTGACAGGGTAAGCCTCTCTGTTTATGGTAGTGAACAGATAATAAAGAGCCTCAAACAGGGTGACATCAGGGTGGTTATCAACCTGGAGGACTCCGAGCCTGGCAAGAGGACCTTCAAGATAGGAAAGGACAACATCAGGCTACCCTCAGCCCTGACAGTGACTGATATAAACCCTGACACCATAACCCTTGTGCTTGACCGAATTATAAAGAGGACTCTGCCTGTAAGAGTCAGGTTTTCAGGTGCCTTTGACAGGAAGAAATACAGGGTCAGAACTAAACCAGCCTTTGTGGATGTGGAAGGCCCTTCAACAATTGTCAGCAAACTGAACTTCCTGAGCACTGAGCCACTGAAATTACCCGATATTATGCCCCAGGAGGGCATCAGGGTGCCTATCTCTAACAATTACAAAAGGCTGAAGCTGAGCGTTGAAGAAGTAACGGTCATAATAAGACCAAAAGGAGAAAATAGAGCAGAAAAACAGAAGGAGGAAAGATGAAGCTCTTTGGAACCGATGGCATAAGGGGAAAGGTGAACCAGCATCCCATTACCCCCGAGACAGTTCTAAAGATTGGTATGGCAGCTGCAAAGGTCTTAAGAAAGAGGGGAGGCAGAAACACCATCCTTATTGGCAAAGACACCAGAATCTCTGGATATATGATAGAAAGTGCCCTCACAGCAGGTATATGCTCTATGGGAATGAATGTCCTTCTGGTTGGACCGATACCAACCCCTGGGATTGCCTTTCTGACCCGCACCATGAGGCTTGATGCAGGCATTGTCATCTCCGCCTCCCACAATCCCTATGATGACAATGGCATAAAGTTCTTTGCTGCAAACGGCTTTAAACTGCCCGATGAGCTTGAATTGGAGATAGAGAGGCTTGTGCTGGTGGATACCCATCTTTCTAACAGACCCTCCGATGATTCCATTGGAAAGGCCTACCGCCTTGAAGATGCCACCGGCAGGTATATTGAGTTTATAAAATCAACCATCCCAAGGGGTGAAAACCTTGAAGGCATGAGGATTGTTATTGATTGTGCAAATGGTGCTGCCTATAAAATAAGTCCCACCGTGCTTTCCGAGCTTGGTGCAGAGGTCATCGCAATCAACATTTCCCCGGATGGAAAAAATATAAATAAAGATTGCGGCTCAACAAATGTGACCCAGCTCAAAGAGGAGGTGCTCAAGCAGGCTGCCCATGTAGGCATTGCCCACGACGGTGATGCAGACAGGACCATCTTCGTTGACGAGAAGGGCAAAGAGGTGGATGGCGACCTTATAATGAGCCTCTGGGCTGTGGAGATGAAAAGAGAGGGTAGACTGAGAAACAATGCCATTGTTGCCACAGTGATGACGAATCTGGGCGTTGAGCACTACCTTAAAAGAAAGGGTATCTCCGTGGTCAGAACCCGAGTGGGTGACCGATATGTGGTGGAGGAGATGGTTAGAGGTGGATACAACCTTGGTGGTGAGCAGTCAGGGCATATTATCTTCCTTGACTACAATACTACCGGTGATGGGCCTATTACCGCCCTTCAGGTATTACATCTTATGAAGAAACAGGGCAAACCCCTTTCGGAGATGGTCTCAGACATCTTTCTCTATCCCCAGGTTCTCCGAAATGTGATGGTCAAGGACAAGTCAATAGTTGAGACCGAACGAGTTAAACAGGCTATTGTTGATGCTGAAAAAAGGCTATCAGAAAACGGAAGGGTTCTGGTCAGGCCCTCAGGAACCGAGCCAAAGATACGGGTAATGGTTGAGGGAAATGACCGTGACCTTATTGAGGAGATATCCGAGGAACTTGCATTGAAAATAAAGGCTGCCGATGAGGAAGGAGCCTGACCCCAGTTTATACCCCCTCTGTCTTATCCAGGGTATCCTGCTTGCTCAGTTATTTCGGTTTTTTCCTCTGGCTACCCTTGTTATTTTGTTTTCTGAACTGGTCTATTTTTTAACCCGTCTCAGAAGGGCTTCTTTACTGCTTCTCCTTATCCTCCTGGGCCTCTGTTATGCCTCTTTTTATCATTCAAAAGGCACCTATAATAAAGATTTAAATCTCAACTCCGGAAAAGAGACACTCATAACACTGGAAATCCTTTCGCTCCCAGGAAAGACAGAAAAGGGCTTTATCCATACAGCAAGACCCATCTCCCCGGCTATTGATACAAAAAACTGTCTTTTCTTCAGCCCCTCCCCTGTAAGCCCCTCATCGGTTGTTCTTGCGAGGGCAAACCTCTTTCTGTTAAACAAACGAAAAAGCCCTGGACTACTTAACAATAGCGACCTGACCCTTTTTATAAGGCCTGTTGAGTACAGGATAGTGGATACTCTGAAGGGGCCTTATTTTTTTCCTGACAGGCTCAGGTGGAGTATATACAGAGAGATTGACAGGCTTTTCAGTCCCCAGGTCTCAACCCTTTTAAAGGCAATAACCATAGGGCACAGGGAGGCAGTTGACAGCTCCCTCTACAGTGCCTTTTCCTCCGTCGGGCTTTCCCATCTGCTCAGTATATCGGGCACCCACTTTGGACTTTTTGCCTTTATGGTCTTTACCCTTATCAACTCTGCTGCAAGGCTTCTTCCTTACCGGCTGCTTGTTAAGGTCACAGCCCGTTATAGCCTTAAAGAGTATGTGGCAGTCCTCACCATCCCCTTTGTGCTCTTTTATCTTATGCTTTCTGGAGGAAGGATACCTGCACTGAGGGCCTTTATAATGACAATGCTTTTTCTCACCGGACTTCTATGGGGCAGGGAGACGGGCTGGAAACAGGCCCTGGTCTTTGCAGCCACCCTGATACTACTTTTCAATCCCGATGCATACACTCAGCCAGCCTTTCAGCTTTCCTTTTCCGCTGTGTGGTTTATAGGCACAGCCTTTGAGTGGCTCAGCAGCCTTGAATGGTTCAGCAAACAACCAGGCTGGAAAAAGACAATATTAAAACTCCTTGCTGTGCCCTTGGTTGCATTTCTTGGCACATTACCCCTGACCGTATTTTATTTTCATAAAATTCCCCTTCTTTCTGTCCCGATGAACCTGATAATAACCCCGATTGTTTGCTTTATCCTGATGCCTCTTTCAATTCTTTCATCTTTGATGTACCTTATCACAGGACTATGGCCTTTTACCGCACTGACTGAGCATTTGGCCCGTGCTGTTTTAAGAATTGTTTATAGTATTTCTTCCTTTCCTCACATTGTGATACCTGTGAGGGCTCTGCCAGTTGCACTGATTATATCGGTTTATCTTTTTCTCTTTGCCCTCAGTATTCGTAAAAGGAGTTTAACGGTTTTTGCCTCTATCCTGATAGGGCTTTCCCTTGTCTTCTCTACAGGGCTTTATGAGTTTAAAAAACCAATGGTCACCTTTCTGGATGTTGGGCAGGGGGATTCGGCTGTGGTGGAAACATCTGATAATAAAACTATTGTTATTGATACTGGAAATACCGGTAGAGAAACAGCCGCCTATCTAAGTTACAGGGGTATAAATACCATTGATGCCCTTGTATTAACCCATGCAGACCAGGACCATTCGGGTGGTTTTTACAGGCTGATAGATTATTTCCGTGTAAAGGAACTCTGGGACAATGGCGAACTACGCTATTCACGGCTACCCCAGGGTATAAGACATCGAAGCCTTTTAGCAGGCACGGTGCTTAAGGCTGATAAATCAAGTTTTCAGGTTCTTCACCCCTTCAGGGGCTATTACAGCATAAAAGGCTCAGAAAGAAACAACCATTCACTGGTTATGAAGTTCAGCGATGAACCGCTCTCAGTGCTTTTTACAGGTGATGCTGAGGAGGATGCAGAAAAAACCATGCTTGCCTATAAAAACCTTCTCAGAGCAAGGCTCCTAAAGGTATCCCACCATGGAAGCCATACAGCCACAACCAGGGCCTTCCTCTCTGCCCTTTCACCGGAGGTTGCTGTAATCAGTGTTGGAAGACACAACAGATACGGCCATCCTCACAGGGATGTCTTAATAAGACTCGCCCCTTACAGGCTGTTCAGGACTGACCTTCATGGCTCCATAAGGATTTACAAAAAAGACACTAATACCTTTTCTGTGGCTACTTACAGCGATATGGCACTCAGGGATATCATCCCCGATTACAGCCCTCTTGAAGAGTTAAAAAACCTTAAAAGACTCTTTCTGGTCTGGTAACTCCGATGTAATGGCCATTACATAAAGTA
>CAZIIE010000118.1:0-5170 GCA_964539375.1 uncultured Nitrospirota bacterium
GGGTCACGGGTGAGGAAGCCTTCCTTCTTAAGTTTCGGTCTGAGGTCAGAATCAACAAGAAGCAGGGCCCTTGAGATTCCATGTCTGATTGCGCCAGCCTGTCCTGAAAGGCCACCACCGGTAACATTCACCATAATGTCAAACTTGTTGGGCATTCCAACCAGTTGAAGGGGCTGGCGTATTATCATCTGAAGGGTTTCTCTTGGAAAATACTCCTCTATCGGTTTTTTATTGACTATTATCTTTCCTGTGCCTGGTTTCATTATTACCCTGGCTACCGATGTCTTTCTTCTTCCTGTTGCCTGATATAGGATTTCGCCCATAACAACACCCCTTTATATATTCAAGATTTCTGGTTTCTGTGCCTGATGGGGATGCTCGGAACCTCTGTAAACCTTGAGTTTTTTGAGCATCTTTCTGCCAAGACGGTTCTTTGGTAGCATTCCCTTTACAGCATCCATAACAACCTGCTCGGGTTTACGCTGAAGTCTCTTACGGGCTGTCTCAGCCTTGAGCCCTCCAGGATAGCCAGTGTGATGGTAGTAGACCTTCTGCTCCATCTTCTTTCCAGTAAGTTTAACCTTTTCAGCATTAATAACCACGATAAAATCGCCTGTATCAACATTAGGGGTAAACTGGGGTTTATGCTTTCCCCTTAAATAACTGGCAATCTGTGATGCCATACGGCCAAGCACCTTTCCAGAGGCATCAACCACATACCATTTCCTCTCAACTTCACCCTTTTTGGCAAACTTAGTCATACCACACCACCTTCCTGAAAAATTTCAGATAAGAAGTATATAAAATTCAGAAATGTTTTGTCAAATTAAAGAGGTCAGGACACACTGGCATTTTTGTAGAATGCCTGTTATACCAGGGCTAACTGTCTGGTAAGTTCAGGCTCGGTTGAGACAAACTCCCAGACATTAACACAGGAGAGAAGCTTTCTTAAAAACCTTATATGAGAGGAATGACCTGCCTTTTCAGCAATTATATGTCCATAGATAGGGTAGCCAATCAGAGAAAAATCGCCTATCAGGTCAAGCACCTTGTGTCTTACAAATTCGTTGTCAAATCTAAGGCCTTCCTCATTTAATATCCCGTTTTCATCTATAACAACAGCGTTGTCAAGTGAGCCACCCTTGGCAAGACCGTTTGCCCTCAAGGTCTCAACATTCTTTAAAAAACCAAAGGTCCTTGCTGGCGCAATCTCCTTTACATAGGTCTCCTCATCAAGCTCAAGGCTTATGTCCTGTAACCCGAAATGGCTGTGTTTGAAAAATATCCGATAGGATATCCTCCTTCCATCAAAGGGCAGGGCAGTAATCTCAGCTTTGCCATCCTTAAAATGAAAGGGTCTCTTAATCTTTATATAGGGTTTTTTTGAGCCCTGCTTGAGTATGCCAGCCTCCAGGACCACATCCACAAGAGGAGACGAACTCCCATCAAGTATAGGTATTTCAGGGCCATCAATCTCTATAAGGATATTGTCTATCCCGAGTCCTGCCAACACAGAAAGCAGATGCTCAACGGTCTTAATCCTTGTGCCGTTATAGCCGAGGGTGGTTGCAAAGGCTGTATCAACCACATTCCCGAGCCCTGCTTTTATAACAGTATCACGGTCAACCCTGTAAAAGACCACCCCTGTATTGCTGGGCGCAGGCTTAAGGGTTACCGATGTTTCCCTTCCTGTGTGAAGCCCAACACCTCTGAACTGGACTTCCTTTTTTATGGTTCTCTGGTTTCTCATCTTTTCCTTCTGACCCTTTCATAATAGCCCCTGCTTCAGAGCAGGAGCATTACCACAGAAATAAATATAAGCAAATACTATGCCAGAATATGAAGGGCGAAAATAAGGGGTCTCAATCAAAGAAGATTGCAACTAAAATACATAAATGTTGAAAAATAACGACACCCTCCCCCTACCCCCTGCACGCTACCTTTATCCCGCCTCTCCTCCAACCACCATCTCGGGCACCCTGACTGTAGGCATTGCATCTGAAACAGGCACGCCCTGGCCGTCCTTCCCACAGGTGCCAATGGCAAATCCAAGGTCATTTCCAACCATGTCAATTGACATCAGCACATCAGGGCCGTTACCAGTAATTGTAGCCCCTCTGACAGGCTCGCCAATCTCACCATTGTCAATAAGATAACCCTCCTGCACCTCAAAGACAAAGTCACCGTTTATAGTATTCACCTGACCGCCGCCCATCTTCTTCACATAAAGACCCTTTGGGACTGAGCGGACAATCTCCTCAGGCTCTGTCTCACCTGGTGCAATAAAGGTATTGGTCATCCTCGGTATCGGCCTGTGCTGGTAGGACTCTCTTCTGCCGTTTCCAGTGGAGCCTTTTCCCTCCTTCATAGCATTGTATCTATCGTAGAGGTAGCCCACTAACACTCCCCTGTCTACAAGAATGGTTCTTTGTGAAGGCACACCTTCGTCGTCAAAACTGAAAGAGCCCCTTTTGTTTGGCAGGGTGGCGTCATCCACCACTGTGACAAGCTCAGATGCAACCTTCTGACCGAGCTTACCTGAATATACAGAAAGACCCTGCCCTGCAAGGTCAGCCTCAAGGCCGTGGCCTATTGCTTCATGAATCATTGTGCCACCTGCCTCAGAGGAGATGACCACAGGCATCCTGCCACCGGGCATCTTACGGGCCGAAAGCATCATCACCGCCCTTTTTGCAGCCAGCTCAGCTATCATCTCAATGGGGGTCTGCTCAAAGAGCTCAAAACCAGTCAGCCCTCCCACTGGCTCATAGCCTGTCTGAATCACATCTTTATCAAGGGCAACCACATTCACAAGCCCTACCGTATAGGTCCTTCTGTCCTCAGCATATTCGCCTTCGGTGTTTGCAATCTGAACTTCCTGCACAGTATCCCTGTAAATAGCCTTCACCTGTTTAACCTTATTGCTTGTATTCCTTGCCACCCTGTCAGCAGAAAAAAGAAGGGAGATCTTTTTTTCAGGTGAAACCTGCTCGGGTGGAAGACTTATCCTGAACTGAACCGCTGGCTCAAGGGCGTTAAGCACAAAGGGCTCATAGCCCTGTCTCTCTGCCCTCAAAAGGGTCTTTGTTATCTCAAAGAGATTTTCCCTCTTGAGGTTATTAGTGTAGGCATAGTAGGTCTTTCCCTTAACAATAACCCTTATACCAGCACCCCTGTCGGTGCCGGTTGTTATGCGCTCAAGCCTTTCATCCTCAAGCTCAGCTGCAAAGGACCGCCTTTGCTCCACAAAGATATCGGCAAAGTCCACACCGCTGTTTTTTGCAAAGGAGATTATCTCAGAAATCAGTTCCCTATCAAGCACCTGTTCCTCCAGTAAAGATTAATCAATAACCCATCTATTATACTCAAACAAGCCCCCCTAAAACTATCCTGATAGGCTATAATAATCATTACCAAATGGGTTGGGAAAGCTTCAAATTAATTATTAACAGGATAAAGGTTAAAACCCTTTCTCAGGCCATAAGGATAGTAAAAATAGTATTTGGTTTTACCCTGTTGATTGTCGGCATAGCCTTAATTGTGCTTCCAGGCCCGGCAACGGTAGTGATACCAGCAGCACTTGCCATACTGGCAACCGAGTTTGTCTGGGCAAGGAAGCTCCTTAAAAAGTTCAATGGAGGAATCAGATACCTGTTCAAAAAGAGATGAGAGGCATTCTTTACAAGGCTATTATCTTTCTGGCTTTCCTTTTGCTGATTGGTGGCTGTGGATACCACCTGGTCTCCATAGATGCCCTTCCTTACAAAACAGTTCACCTTGCTAAGGTTGAAAACAGGACCTATGAGCCAGGTTTGAAAAGAGGCTTTATTGAGTCCTTTACAGAGACCTGTCTTGAAAACGGCATTGACCTTTCAGCTGAAGGCCCCGAGGTCAGGGTAATCCTCACTGACTATGATCTTGTTGTTCGTAGTCTTAAAAACAGCCTTTCCTCTGAGTACTCTGTAGTGATAAAGGCAGATGTTAGCATTTTCTATCCTGATGGAAATAAACATTCAATTAAAGGGCTCTCTTCAGAGTTTGACGAAAGCTTCATTGCAGGTCAATCAGTGGAAGAGATAAACACCCAGCGTCAGAGGGTGTTAAGGGACGCCCTTAAAGACCTGTCAAAAAGGATACTCAACGAGGTTCTTTACAATGGGATTCAGAAAGCTCAATAAGGTTATAACCGAGGGATTTCAACTGCCCTTTTATTTCATCCACAGCACCGAGCCCTTCTTTGTCACTTTAGCCATTGAAAAGATCAAGGAACTGGTTCCAGAGGAGCAACTCTCCTTCAATCTTCATCAGTTTGACCTGTCAGAAGGAGAGGCCGATTTCGGCGAGATTATTGATTCTGCTAACTCTCCAGGCTTTTTCCAAAACAGCAAGTTCATACTGCTACTTCACTTTGAAAGGGCAAGAAAAAAGGAAAAAGAAGCTCTGCTTGAGTATCTTAAAGACCCCTCTCCAACCACCAGGCTGATTATTTTTTCAGAAAAAGCACCAGAGGCTGAAATAAAGTCTCTTTTAAGGAGTGAACAGTTTATATCCCTTGAGCTCAATCAGACCCAGCTAAGACACTGGGTAAAGTCCCTTGCAAGGCAAAAGGGTCTTGATATTTCTGAACAGATTGCCGACCTGATAATAACCCTTACAAATTCTAATGCAGGCATGATCTATTCAGAGATAGAAAAGCTTAGCCTCCTTGAAAAAGGCGAGGTTAAGCTCTCTGATGTTACAGGAGTGCTTTGTGGAAGTGTAAGCCATAACGCCTTTTCTGCTGCAGAAAAGCTTGTAAGAAAGGAAAAGGTGGAAAGCTTTAAGATGCTTAAATCCCTCCTCAGTGAAAGTGAACCTATAGCAGTAGTGGGAGCAATAAACTGGAAAATCAATGACCTTGCTAAAAAGGGCAAATTAAAGGATAGAGGTAGGCTGAAAAAGGCCCTTGAAATACTTATGGAGGCTGACAAAAAACTGAAAAACTCCCAGAAAGTGGGAGTTCTGGAGGAGGCCTTTTTTAAGCTGCTTCAGATTTGAATGCCCTGTTTACCTTCTTCGTAATCCTTGATATCTTCCTTGAAGCCGTGTTCCTGTGTATCACACCCTTTGAGCGTGCCTTGGATATAACCCTGATAGCCTCCCTGAGCATCTTCCTGGCAGTTTCTTCATC
>CAZIIE010000119.1:0-5160 GCA_964539375.1 uncultured Nitrospirota bacterium
CTACCCCCTACTTCTTATCCAGCATCTCCTCTATCCTTTCAGCCTTTGCATATCCCCTGATCACTATTCCATTGTCAAGCACAATGGTGGGTGTGCCTGTAAAGCCAAGCTTCTTTGCCAGCTCTATGTTTTTGTCTATCTCATCGGTATCACAGCTTGGGTCAGCAATTGGTTTACGTTTAAAGGCAAGCTCAAGTAACTCTACAGATTTTTTACACTGAATGGCCTTTGATTTCCTGTATGCATCCTTGTGTATCTTTTTCAGGGGAAACAGCTTAATATACACAGCCACATCCTTTCTCTTTTCAACAAGCTTCTTCACCTCCGGGTGAAGTTTTGCACAGTAGGGTCAATCAGGGTCATCAAAGACAACTATTTTACGTTCTGCATCCTTATTTCCCATTACAAGGGCATTATCAAGGGGTATCTGGGAAAAGTCTATCCTGTTTATCTCCATAAACCTTTCTCTTGTCAGATTGGTCCTGGTCTTTATCTTGAGTATCTCACCAACAATCACATTTTCCTTTGCAAAATCTATATAGGCAATGCCTTTTTTGTTGTCCTTTGTCTCAAGGGCAACCTCCCAGAGTCCGCGGGCAGGTGCCATCTGGACATCAATAATCTTTATGTTTGGTATCAATTGCTCAAGCAATTGCTGAGCCTCCTTTTTATCAAGACTGTGGCAGTTGCTACAGTTCTGTTCACAGCCACCAAAACCAAAAGAAAGCCCCGTAAAGGTAAAAACCATTATAAAGACAAAAAGCATTTTCAACCCAGGTATACTTTTCATAGTCACTCCTTTCATTACTCTTTATTTTTCTCAAGCAGTATCTTATGGCTAATAAGGGAAATCTCCCTGATTCTTCCTTCAAACTCCTTCTGCTCACCAAAGAGGTTACGCATGAATATCTTGTTACCCTCAGGTCTCAGGATGTCAACGTTTTCAAGATAAAGCCTCTCCTGGCCATCTTCATATATATAGGCATTAGCCTCACACATGGTCAGACCTCCCTTAAATGAGTTTGTTTATACATTCTATCACTTTTTCAACAAGATGTGGTAGTGGCTCATACTTAACCCCCACAAGTTCTATGCCTTCCTGATTGAGAGGCAACAATATCTTTCTTGCCCTTGATGATGCAATCGCCTCAGCCATTTTTGGCGTAAGCTCACCAAGCATACTGTTTGCTGAAATTATGCTTATGGGACCTACAATCACATCAACCCTGTCTGCATTGTGCAAAATGGCGTTCTCCCCTGTCGCACCTCTGTTTGCCCTTGCCTTCATCATGGCTGTTGTTGCTGTGCTGTTTGTGCCAAGGGCAATGACCTCAACGGTCTCACCAAAGGCCTCTCTTAGCCTCTTGACCACAAGGCTTCCTATACCACCGCCCTGCCCATCTATTACAGCTATCCTGAGCATAGCATTAATTTAGCAGTATTTACTGTAAAATCGCAAGGAAAGGCTCGGTGAGGGTTTGTTTTTGGAAGCAGGACTTATTAGTGTATCATATGGAAACACTTTTAATAAAACCCCTTAATGATGCTTCCAGCTGATACAGTATTAGAAGAAAAGATACATGCCAGAGTTTTATATCTGGCTATTTTTAAAGGATTTTTTTATTTACAGGCTGGCATGATAATTGTATTAAATAAATCAGCTATAACCATGCCTTAAAAGGGAGTTTTTTGTTGATGGTTGAAACGGTGCTTTCCATTGTATCAACTGTAGTTCTTACCCTGCTTGGCCTTTATTTTCTTGTTAGCAGGCAGAGACAGGGCACTCATCTGGTATTTTTCCTGTTCTGTTTACTTCTTGCCCTCACAGAGGTCTTTGACCGACTTTCCCTGAATCTGAATCCGAGTTACAGGCTCTATGCCATGGCAGCAGAATCACTTCTGCCAGGGACAATACTCCTTTTAAGCATTATGCATTCCCGAAAAGACCCCTTTAATGTAAACTTCTTTATGAAGCTTATGCTTGTCACAAGCATTGCCTTTCCAGTATCAATCTTTCTTATAAAGGGCAACGGCTTTTATTTTGCCCCTGATTTACAGACCGAGGGCATGGTCTTTCTTACAGACCAGGGCTATTACTTTTATCTTGCCATGATGTTCTATTTCATCCTGGCCCTGATAAATCTTGAGGCAACCTTTGTGGCATCAAGGGGTTCGGAAAGATGGAGGCTAAAATTTCTCTTTATGGGGCTTGTATGCATAATTGCCATGGAAATCCTTTACACAAGCCAGGCACTACTTTACAGAACGCTAAATCTAAACATCCTTCCATCCCGTTCAGTGGTGTTCATCTTGGGAGCCATCCTGATTGGCTATTCAAAGCTGTTTCGTGGAAACAATGTGGCCATCTCTGTGTCAAGAACCGTGCTTTACAGGTCTCTGGCGCTTCTTGCTGTAGGGGTTTATCTGATTTTACTTGGTGCACTGGGAGAGGGGCTTAAATACACAGGGATAAACTACAGTGAAAACCTCCTTCTAATATTTGGTTTTATTGCCGGTGTGGCTGTGCTTACGGTGCTCTTTTCTGAGCAGGTTCGTAGAAGAATCAGGGTCTTTATAAACAAACACTTCTACAGCCATAAACATGACTACAGGAATCAGTGGCTTAACTTTACCGAAAGGCTGTCAAAGTGCAGAACCTCCGAGGAGATATCCCGTGCAATAGTTGAAACCTTCAAGGAGACCTTTGGCCTTAAGTGGACAGCCCTCTTTGTGCTTGACAGAGAGGAAGGCATCTATAAACCCCTATATCCTGCGAACGGACTTACCGGTGTTAGCCTTCCTGGTGAATCCCCGATGATCGGATATTTTAAAGAAAAGAAAAGGGTTTTTAATTCTGACTCCAGAGAATACATCCCTGATGAGAGAGAAAGTGCCTTTATTAAGGAAAGGGATGTCTTTTTGATTATCCCCCTTCAGAACAACGGTGATGTGGAAGGATTGGTCCTTTGTGGTGAGCAGATAATACGGGAGGAACTCACCTTTGAGGATTATGACCTTATGAAAACCCTTGCCAAACAGGCCACCCTTTCTCTAATTAACCAAAGGCTATCAGAGGAATTAGCCAGAACAAGACAGCTTGCTGCAGTTGCGAAGCTCTCATCCTTTGTGATTCATGACCTGAAAAACATGGCATCCTCTCTATCACTGGTCATTGAAAATGCAAAGGAATATATTAATGAGCCCGAGTTTCAGCAGGACCTGCTTAACACCCTTGACTCAACGGTAAATAAAATGAACCAATTGATGAGCCGCCTGAGACAGCTACCAGAAAAACAGGAAATACGACCTGTAGCGACTGATCTCTCCAGGCTAACCTCGGAGGTCCTAAAGGGCCTGAGCGGTGCTAACGGGAGGGTATCCATTAAAAGCAATCTAAAAGAGGCACCTGCCCTGGTTGACCCCGAGGAGTTTAAGAAGGTCGTCCTCAATATGCTGTTAAACGCTATAGAGGCAACCCCTTCCTCAGGTGGTGAGGTGGTTGTAGAAACAGGGAAAAATGGTGACAACACCGTCTTTCTAAGTATATCTGACAACGGCACTGGAATGAGTGAGGACTTCATCAGGTACCATCTTTTTAAGCCCTTTTCCACAACAAAAAGGAAGGGACTCGGCATCGGCCTTTACCAGTGTAAGCAGATAATTGATGCCCACAGGGGAAGGATAGAGGTAAGCTCAACCCCTGGCAGGGGAACCACCTTTACGATAAGCTTAAAAAGTCAGCAGAGTCAGTGAAGCCACTCAAAGGGGTTTCACCCTTTGAAACCCTATCTTTTCAAGGCTATAGGCTACAGGCTATAGGCAGAAGGCCACAGGGTACGAAAATTTCAGCCTTAAGCCTAACTCTCTTCAGCCTGATATTGGGGAGTTTGAGGGGCGAGTAAACTCAAAGGGGCGTAGCCCCTTTGAAACCCCAGATTAAGGAAAAGATTTTATTAAATATTAAGTTTTTGAGGAGCAAGGCTCCTCAAAGGGACTCCGTAAAACCGCTCTACTGCAGGTTCACACAGACCTCATTGGAATAGTCACTCTCGTTTCCAGAGGTATCATAGGCTGTGACCACAAAACACCAGGTACCACTGGTAAGCCCACCAATTGTGCAGACCCTTACATTGCCAACATCGTTTTTATACCTGTACTTACCCGAGCCTTGGCCAAAATAAACCCTGTAGCCAGCAAGGTCTGTAAGCGGTGTTCCATCGGCATTTGTGGTAGGTGCATCCCAGCTAAGGGTAACATCCTGGGTCTGGATACTTGTATTGTTGTTTGCTGGATTGTCAAAGCTGTTACTGTCTCCGGAGGGTGAGCTAAATGTTAAGTCATTACTACCACTTCCTCCGCCTCCGCTACCACAACTTAATAACAGGGGCAAAAAGACCAGGATACAGAAAAGGGGTCTCAGTGCTTTTTTCATGGCATTCTCCTTACCCAATATATTGTGTTTTTTTGCCCCCAGCGCCTCAGAAAAAAGCAATATCTTGTGTATCAGGATATCGGGAGCTATTTTACAGTAATTCCCTTTAAAAAGTAAACAAAAAAAACCCGCCCCCTTTCTGAGGGGAGGCGGGTGGGGGAATAAGGAGGGTAAGGAGGTGATCAGGGGCTATTTACGCCTTATATAGACTATGCCAGCAGCAAAGACAAGCACTGCAATGGCCATACCAGCAGGATATTTAACCGAATAGACAAGGGGGGTAAGCATAAGCCTTACTGCAGCCTTCAGTGTTTCATGCTTTGCAATAAATCTTGCCACAGGTGGTGAAGTCCTGTAGTACAGTTTTACAAAGGCCCTGCCAAGGGCATTTTTCATAAGAACCCTGTCACGGAAATCCCTCAAAAGCTCAACCTCTGGTTCAAGGTAGCTTCCATAGGCAGCCGTGGCGATAAAACATCCACCTCCAGCTGAACCACCGCCACTTCCAGAGTCCTTTGATGAAGAGGAAGACACCCCTGGGCCACTGGGGTCATCAATTATTCCATCGGCTGCTCCTGTGCGGTCAATATTTCCACCATCAACCACCTTTATAAGCACCACATTGTCACCATCGGTAAGGGACTCTACATTTGAAGAGTAATTAACCCACTCACCTGTATCCGGATTATAAAAATACCAGACTGAATTAGGCGGCAGATTTTCAGGCA
>CAZIIE010000120.1:0-5154 GCA_964539375.1 uncultured Nitrospirota bacterium
GATACTCCTTTTCGGTGATTATTCCCTTTTTAAGGAGTATCTTAAGGATAAGGTCCGCATCTGATGCACGAGCATAACTTACAAAAAGAAGCATAAAAAGGATGACCATACCTGCACTAATGATTTTTTTCATTTACACCTCCATAGATGTCAGTAATTTTATTTTGTTTTTTAGTTTACTATCTGATCACCTCCTTTCCCACCAATACATCTCAACAGTTGCTGTATCTTTAGCCCAATAATGTCCATTTTCGTAAGAAAGATTCTTTTTAATATCCTCTAATTCATGAAATAACAGGGGTCTTCCTTTCTTTAAAGTATAATGTTCAAAGGCTTCGTTCAGGCTGTGATAAGCAAATGAACTATCTGTTTTGTATGATGTATAAAAAATCATTCTATATCCATTTTGCTGCCTATTTATCTCGATTCCCTTAGATTTTTCTGTAACAATGAATATATTACGGGGATTGTGTTCGAAAATTTTATTAAGAGCTCTTTCAAAACCAATTTGGGTGAGATGAAGACTGTTGCATGCCATCATAAGGTCAAATCTATCTTCTGCTTTATAAGTTTCCCATCTCCTTTCGTCTACCTCTATCCAGTCTATTCCTCGTTTAAAGCTCTCCTCATAGAGCAATCCCCTCATCCCTATTGATGGCTCTAAAGCCCGAACATCGCAGCCTATGGCACATAATGGCCAACAGAGAACCCCATTGCCTGCACCAATGTCCAGAACACTCCAGCCTGGTTTAGCCATATCCATAAGGGTTTTTATTATCCTGTTATGATAATCAGTATGTTCAAACCATAGTTTGTACCATCTGGCATAAATATCCCAGAAACTAATAGATGAAACCTTTTTACATACAATTTTTTGCATAATAACTCCTTTTTGAAAGGCATATAGATAAAAAAAGGCCGTGAAGGAACACCTTCTGGTGTGAAGCCTTCACGGCCTTTTTCGTCTGAAAATTAGACCTGGTTATTTACCAGTATGTCTTTTTCTTTAACTACGAATCTTCCTGATTCGGTCGTAAAAATTATAGTAAATAATAATAATGGCTGTCAAATAACCGGCCCCATCAGTTAAGCCTGAAATGAGTTAGAGGGCAGAATTTGCCCTCTAACATCCTATCATTCTAATTGCTCTTTCCTTTAGCCTTCTTTTTAACTTTTCACTTATTCCCTTTTGCACTGGATTTTGAGAATTCATTCCCTTTTTTATTTCATCTATTGCCTGCTCACTCAGTTCCGTTTTTGCCCATGAAAGCATACCCCAACGAAGCGCATAAACCCGATAACCTAACATCCTCAGTGCAAACAAGGCTTCTCCCTGCAGGTGTCCTGTGCTACAGTAAAGAATAATCTTTTTGTCTTTTGAAAGTTTTTTTAGGTTTTCTTCCTCTAAGATTGCATTAAAGGGAATGTAAATTGCACCAGGTATGTGTCCTTTTTCGTAGGATTCAGGTCTCGGTCTGACATCAACAATCTGAATTTCGTCTCCATCTTTAATCATTTTTCGCAATTTGTCTACGGTGATGACAAATCCTGTGCTTGGTGTATATTTCATTGTACGTCTTACTGCATAGAGTATTTCATCTTCACCCTCGCCTGCAATAATGGGGTATGTCACAAAAAGCAGTATGAATAAAGCAGCAACAACCGAAATAAACCTTTTCATCAACACCTCCCTGTCATCAAAATAAGGGAGGGGAACACCCCTCCCCTCTTAGTTAATCAAGATGTACGGTCTCGTGAGCTTTAGTCATAAGGTGAGGCTTTTCTCCTGTATCGGTTATCATTTTTAGAGTTGCATCAACTGTAAGTGTTCTGGTGCCCGGAGGTATCCTGAATTCAAAATATGTTTTATTGTCCCCTGGCTTCAATGTGGTCTGTCTTATGTATTCATCTATTACCCATGGTGCAGGAGAACGGTCTGTCTTTGCCCAGCGCATCTCAGGTGGAAGAGGTTCAACACCTGGCAGTATACCAGGTGTGGTGCTATACCACTTTCTCTGGGACTTCCAGAGCAGATTGCCATTTTTATCCTTTATGTTAACATCAAGTACAACCTCAGCAGTAAAGTGACAACCAGCGGGGATAAAATGTCCCACATGGCTTATTACATCTACTATTATTCCTGCACCTGCTGATAGCCTTTTACCTGATATAGCAATGGTAGCTGCTTTTGCGAGCATATCAGGATTATGAGAGCCCCCAAATTCGTGATTGTGCACAACTCTGTTAGAAGGCCCTCCCATAGCAGCCTGTCCAGTATAACTCTGCATATGACACTGCTGACATTGTAGATTGGTTCCACTTAGCTTCCAGTCATCATAATTGAGTGCACAATAGACAAGCATGGATTTTCCAACATGATTTCTGTTTGCCTTTTTATAGACGTCAGCATCCTTTGGGTCCATTGAATGACATCTTGCGCAAAACTCTGCCCTTGTCATTTCGGGAGAATAGCTTGTTGGATGAGGTGCCTTTGCATCTTTTATGGTTCCGTAACGAGGGCCTTCTTGCTTTCCAGTATGCTGTGCGGTATGACACTCTATGCAGCCAACGCCGATAGCCTTCAGGGTATTAAGTTTGTCGTTATCCCACATCTCTGCAAATTCCCTATCTTCACTTGCTATCTTTATTAACGCCTGAACCACTTTATCCGATGCATCTCTGTATACTGTTGGTGCATGGCACCTCCAGCATGCCCTCATTACCTCTCTGTCAACCTTTATTCCATTTGCCTGCATATCCCTGATGTACAGATTTGTTGCCACTCGGGAGAATGAAAAACTCTGATACTTAGGACTTCCATACCACTGCTCAGCCTGTCGCTGATGACATGAAGCACATTCTTCATCCTTTGGAACTATCTTTTCAGCCTCCTGTCTGGTTGCCCCTAACTTCATAAGTAATTTTCTTGCCTTCTCTCTTTCTTTTGTCATCTTTTCAAGGCTGTATTTACCCATATCTGATGCAGGCTCAAGTTCAAAGTGCCCAGCAATAACTGGTGATGTAAAAGCAATGATCACGATTATACTTATTGCTAAAATAAGCGTTTTCTTTATCACTTTGCGCCTCCCGTTTTTGATTTTTTTTCAAAAAGCTCCACCCCGGACAACAAATCCAGGGTGGAGAAATATTCGGGGAAGAAGTAAAAAACAATTATTCTCCGTTAAGAGAATATACTAATTCTCCACCCGGCATTTAACCGGGACAAAACAAATAGTTGTTAAAATTTGCTATGCTCTCGGAGGATGGGGCTTTTTATCAGGAAGGATTAACTGATAGGGTATCAATTCTTTAATATTTCTATAGCAGAAAACACAAGGAGCTTTAACTGTAATAACTTCTGGCAAGATATAGGTTAGATCAAGTGAAGATTTTGAAAACTTGCCATGTGCTGAACAGACATCAAGATTCAGTATAAATGTTCCATTTTCTGACTTCTGTATTGTTATGCCCTGAGGTATAAAAAAGGCAATTAATAAAATGCTTATCAAAAGCATTGCTACTGGTCGTTTCATGTGGATAGATTATAAAAAATTTATTAACTTGTCAATATCTATTTATGACTATAATTATTTTAATAATTGTAGTTTTAGTTTCATTGATTAACTTTGACGCACTCTTCCAAAACATTTTGGTAAATTACTTTTCCTCTTCTTAAAAGACAAAGGATTATTATGCCTTATAAGCTTTTTCAGGATACTTACTCACTGTTTTATATTGTCGATTTCTTTACTTTTTTCAAAAAATCTTTAAGCCTCGACATACTCCACCCAGACTGCCTGTGTACTCTTTTATCCACTCAGAAAGCAAGGTCTCATTAATTCCTTTTAATTTGCTCAATCCTTTAGAAGAAAGAGCCTTTAGTGTTCTAAACAAAGAAAAATATTTCAATACACTTTAGACATGGAAGTTTTCACCATCATTATGTGACAGTGCCTTCTCTCAGGAGCCATTTCCATAAAGGAATGAAGGTAATTTCTGAACCATTTAGCTTTTCAACTGCTTCATAATCCCATGTGATTATCTTGAGGCTCTTAGCTCCTGTTTCACGGGCAGCCTTGAGAAGCCCTGAGACCTCCCTCTTCTTTGTCCTGTAATCCTCCGTGCTGTAACAGACCTGAACCAACTCATCTATGTGTAGTCCCCTTTTTATTGCAAAATCCACCTCCTTGCCATCAGGGCTTCTGTAATAATAAAAATCCTCTCCCCTTCTAAGCAGTTCTATAGCCACAAGGTTTTCAATCAATCTACCTGTGTCAGGAGATATCTTGAATTTGACTGCATCAATTGTCCCGGGGTCATATGAATAGACCTTCCTGGGGCTTTTCAGTAGTTGCTTAACCTTTTTGGAAAACCTGTTTACCGTGAATATCAGAAAGGCCTCTTCGAGATAGAGGGTGTAGTTTTCCACTGTGTGGACACTGTTGAAGCCAAGGATGTTTTTCAATCTGTTGTAGGAAAACTCTGTTGTATGGTTGGTAATAAGATAATAACCAAGTTCATAGAGTTTTTTAGAATACCTTACATTGTATCTCTTTACGATGTCCTTAAAAAGTATGCCCTCAAACAGCGTGGATAGATAACTTCTGTGGTCAATACCCCCAACCACTACCTCAGGGAACCCCCCTTTTGTTATATACTCACTCAGCATGTTCAGAATAAGTCCCTGTGTTTCTTTTAGTTCAATGGTTTCATTAACACTGATTCCTTTTGCATTGAGAAATTCAGTAAAAGAAAAAGGGAATATACGAAACTGCACATATCTACCGGTCAGGTGTGTGGCAAGTTCTTTACTCAGGAGGCGGGAGTTTGAGCCAGTAATCACAAGATTATATCCCCTGCGGTGGAGTCTGTTTACAAAGAGTTCCCAGTTGGGAAGATTTTGTATCTCATCAAAGAGTATATATTTTGTCTGTCCATATACCTGAAGGATAGCCTTCAAAAGGTCATCATAGTCAGAGACTTTAACAAGCCTCTCATCATCAAAGTTCAGATAAGCAAAGTCAACACCACCAAGCATCTGTATAGCAAAGACAGATTTACCAGCCCTTCTTGGACCTACTATCACCTTGATAAGCCTGCTCTTTAGGCTTTCTTTAGCACCCTGAAGCCCTTCTCTAAGGACATACCTTTCTT
>CAZIIE010000121.1:0-5076 GCA_964539375.1 uncultured Nitrospirota bacterium
CCCCAATATCAGGCTAAAAGGTTTTAGGCTTAAGGCTGAAGTTTTCGTACCCTGTAGCCTTCAGCCTATAGCCTATAGCCTTTAAAAATATGGGGTTTCAAAGGGGCGGAGCCCCTTTGTGAATAAGCCCCAGAGTAAAACCCTCAGACTTCTTGAACAGCTTCAAGCTTTAAAAGGTGATAGAAGCCTTTCCCCCATCAATAAACAGGCACTATAGTTTATGCTACTTAAAAGATGTTTCTTTGACCAGACAGGCTTTGACCTTTTCAACATCCCTGGTATCCGTCCAGATACCTGTAATTTTATTATAAATCCTGGAGAAATCAAGGTAAACCTCCCTTCTTGTTCTATCGACCTGTCCCCAGTCTCTTTGATTCTTGAACTTTTGATAGGCCTCTACAATGGCAGGTGATACTGCCCTGTGAATCCGCTCTGACAGTATGATGTAGAAATCAAGGAGCCTTTCGTTTTTCTCTTCAATAAGATACCTTAAAGGACCGTAGGAGGATGTATCGGAGATTATGTCCTTTACTGCTCTCAGATAAAGTTCAGTCTTAAGGTCTGAGCACTGGCTCAGGAGCTCAAGCCATCCATCATTATCATCGGTCTCAAGTGCCTCAGCCACCTCATGATAAAGCAGTATCACTGTTATATCATCTAACACCCTGAGGAGGGTCTCCTGAACCCTGGAAAGCTCTGTATCTCTTTGTATTCCATAACCAGAGAATGCTTCAAAAAGGGCACCGCCAAATCTCCTGCCCCTTAGTTCAAGAAACCTGTTCCATAGTTTAATAAGAAGAGGCTCTCGCCTTATATAGATGGACCTGTTTATCAGCATGGCTGGATGGCTGGAAAGGTCACGGCAGAGCTCATTAAAGGTGTAATAAACCGAAAACCCCTTAAATTCCTCCTTCCTCTCAAGCCTTGCAAGAAAAAAGGAGGGCTTCCCAAAGGTTGAATAGCCTGCAGCATAGACTAACTGCTCTGACGCTATAGTCTCCTGAACAGCCTGAGCATCAAGGGGATTGAATTCTTTAGAGTCTATAATTAGGTTTTTAAGTCCCTCGCCTTCAAGGCTGCTCCAGAGGGATTCCCTTTTTTCAATCCAGGCTGTTATGCTGCTATGTTCAATCCTTTCCCAGGGCATCATCTGGTGTTCGTTTCTGTAAAGCTCCCTTAGCCTCATGAGAAGACCACAGATGGAGTAATACCCCCAGTAGTTGGCATCAGAGATGTTACAGTTTAGCTTGACCTGCTCTATCAGTGAAGAAAGCTTCATTAATCACACCTGTGAAATCCGAACCCAGAAGGGATAAAGGGTTTTTTAATATTATACTTCAAAAATTATCTGAATGTTACAGAATTTAGTCTTCAACCCTGTTGTGTTAAAATACTGCCATATATGGCCAGAGGAGATGAAATAAAGTCAGGTGACCCTCTGTTCAGGCTCCTTGCCCCTGACCTTGAGGTGCTTTTAAAAAGAAGGGGGTTCAGGGTCTTTTCAAAGGACCCTGAGGAGGAACTACTCTTCAGAACCGAGCAACAGAGAGAGCGAGCCTATCCAATGATGAAAAGGTATGCCTTCAGGATTTTCCTCCGTGATGTTATAAAACACAAACAGGGTTTTTCAGTCGGTGATGTTGCCCGTTATGCCAGTGAAAGGATGACAGAGCATTACATAGAATTCCTCTCAGGGCTTGGCATAATTGAGGCTTCAGAAAGCGGTTACAGGCTTAAAGAACCTGTGAGGAGTTTTGGCGAGACCCTTGTGTGGTTTGTCGCCGAGGTGCTGAAAAGGGAATTTTCCATAGAGACTTACAGAAGTGTCAAATTCAGAGGGAGAAAGGTGGGTGGTGATTATGACATCCTTGGCAATCTTAATAGCGGTATATGCTTCATAGAGGTGAAATCCTCTCCACCAAGACAGGTTCAGGATGTTGAGATAAGGGCCTTTCTTCAGAGGGTAAACGACCTCTGCCCTGACCTTTCAATTTTTTTGCTTGACACCCACCTCAGGATGAAGGACAAGATAGTTGCCCTCTTTGAGGATGTGATGATGGAGCTTAACAGCTACAGGCCAGAGATTGTAAGGTTAAAGAAGGAACTCTTCCATGTTCTTGATACAAATGTATATATTATAAATTCAAAGCCAGGTATCAGCAACAACATAGAGGAGGTATTAAGCCATTATTACAGAAGGAGGTGTTTTTGATGGAAGATAAAGAAACTGTGGAAATCTGTTCAGTATGTGCCTGGAGGGCTACCTGTCAGAAAAAGTTTTCCATCTCTGGAAGGGACATAAGATGTCCTGATTTTGTCAGGGATGTAAGTATAAAAAAAGAGGAAGAGGAGAAAAAGAAAGAGGAGTAAAAGAGCCTGAGGCCCTGTTAAAGTTTCCCCTCCTTTTTCCGATATATAAAAACAGGAGGCAATGATGAAGGGCAGGGCTGTAAAGGAAATAATCAGCATCTTAATGGAGAGTGTGTTTTATCTTGAGCTACCCCTTCCAGAGAGGCTCAGGCTTGTAAAGTATCTCCTCAATGTTCGGTGTTAGGAGAGGCTTCAGGATTAAGTATCATATAAAAAAATTCAGCCCTTTTCCCCGTTGTTCTGTCTATCCCTGTGATGCCAACTCGGTTAACCTCTTTTTTCAAAGAGGGAATCCCTTTAACATAAACCTTTGAGTTCTGCCTATCCACCAGGGGTTTTAGCCATCCCAGTTCGGTTATATATATGCCAGGGTTTTTGTAATCTGAAAGGCCCTCAAGGATAAAGGAGATTGTCTCAGGAGGGTTTTTCCTTAAAATTCCATAGGATGGATAAAAGGCCTTAACCCTGATGGGCTCTTTAGCAAGGGTCTTTTTGAAGTGTTCTGGCCTTGCCCAGCTTCCAACCACCGCATTTCTTGGTATGAGAAAGGGGTCGGTGTCAGATGTGAACACCCCTGGGTCCTGGGTAAAGGCAAGGTGATAACCCCCTTTTTTAACCCTATCACGGTAGAGCCTGTTGTATTCACCGTAGGGATAGGCATAGACCCTTGGTTTAAATCCGAAAAGCCTCACAAATCTCTCCTCGCTTTTTCTGAAATCCTCCTCAAGCTCTCTCAAGTAAAGGGACTTTTTACTGTATCGGTATGCCCTGGCAAGCCTTTTGTGTGAGTAGGAGTGATTACCAAGGGTCACTCCTTCCTGCAGGAGTTCCTTGAGCTCCTCTACAGTCATGTAATCGGGATACCTCCCAACACCCTCCATATACAGAAAAACTGTAAAGGGAAAACCGTATTTTTTCAGCAGTGGATAGGCATACTTATAGACCGATCTGTATCCATCATCAATGGTTATCATCACAGAACGGGGTGGAAACTCCCCTTTTTTTAGACAATCGAGAAACTCATCCATGCTCAGGACATTAAATCCACCCTCTTTGAGGAATCGTAACTGCTGTTCAAAGATTTTAAGGTCAACCGAGGTGGAGGGGCTTTTGGGGTTGTTAAACTTATGATAAATCAGAATGGTTACCCTGTCTGTGGAGGTAGCTGAGGTAAAAGTGCAAAGGCTAATAACTATAGCGAGGGTCAAGCCTGCAAGAGTCAAACCTTTCAAGATGGTTGCTCCTTATGATATGGTTCAACCTGTTAACATACTCGGAGCGTAGCTCTGAGTAGTTCTCAAGATAGTTTATAAGTTTGAGGGGCTCTTCAGAACTGGTTCTTTTAATCCTGAAACCCCTGTAAGCCCATCCCACATTGATATTGAAAAGGTAGTCCCTGACAGCATCAAGCAGGGAAGGGTAGGTGGAAACCCTTGCCTCGGAGCTTACTGCCTTAAGCCCCCTGTCCTTTTTAAAGGTCCATATTCCAAAGACATTGTTTCCCTGAACAAAGAACCTTGAGGTTCCCCATCCGCTCTCAAGGGCAGCCTGGGCAAGGATAATGCTCACAGGATGGGTGTTAAGCCTTCTGAGAAGAATATCTATGCTTGAGGTCTTATATTTGCTAAACAGGCTGCTCAAATAGGTATATTCATCGTTAGAAAGCTCAAAACCCCTGTCAACCTTTTCCTTTAGCTTAAGGACTCTTTCCCTTTCCCTTTTTATTTCCTCCTGGGCAAGTAAAATGGAGGGAAGCATAAGTCTTACAAAAGCCTCTTTTCTCTGCTCGGCAGAGAGCGCTGAAAGGCTCACCACCCTTTTGTAAATAACTGGCCTTATACTTGAGCAGTTAAAGTCCTCGTTAAGAAGCTCAGCAGGGTCGGTGAGAACGACATACTCAGGCTGTGGTTGTTCAGGTGAATTGAGCTTTGCAAGCTCCAGGGAGGAAACAAAAAAAATGGCCAGCGTTGCTGACACCGTTAATATAAGTATAAATCTATTCATAGCCCTATTCCTGATTAAGAAAACCCTTAATAACAGGTTTTCCTTTAAGTTTTAAATATATTATATCATAGAAATCAAAAATTTAGCTTATGAGAGACTCACATCAAGCACCATCATAACAATGAAACCCACTATAACACCAAAGGTTGCCTCCTTTTCAAAGCCCTTTCTGTGAGACTCTGGTATTATTTCATCACTTATCACATAGAGCATTGCACCGGCTGCGAAGGCAAGCCCCCAGGGTAAAAGCACCTGCGAGATAGAGACAACACCGATGCCAATCAGTCCTCCCACTGGTTCAACAAGACCTGTAAGGGTTGAGACTGCTATGGCATAAAATAGTCCATAACCTTCTCCAATAAGGGACAGGGCAACCACCAATCCTTCAGGAATGTTCTGCAACCCAATCGCAACGGCAAGCTTGGTGCCATTTGCCAGGTTGCCTCCACCAAAACCCACACCAACGGATAAACCCTCTGGAAAGTTATGAAGGGTGATTGCCATAACAAAAAGCCATATCCTTCTCAGTCTTCCAGGGTCTGCACCTTCAGGGCCCTTTATGAAATGTTCATGGGGTGTGTATCTGTCGCTTATATAAAGAAAAAGGGCACCAAGCAGCATACCGGTTGCTACTGAGACTACGGAGAAAAACCCCCTTCCTGAGGCTTCAATAGCTGGTATTATGAGTGAAAAGGATGTGGC
>CAZIIE010000122.1:0-5063 GCA_964539375.1 uncultured Nitrospirota bacterium
AGCAAGGATGAAAACACTGCAGTGAGGCAGGAGTTAAAGGAAGAAATCGCTGCCTTAAGACAGGAATACAAAGAGGACTTCAGGGCATTAAATGCAAGGATTGACCAGATAAACACAAGGCTTGACCAGATAATACACATGTTAGCAGATATCAAAAGATAACTCATTGACTTATAAGGCATCATGGGTATTTTAAAAAACCTAAACATCGCTTATCTTCCTCATTACACCTACAAAGAATACGAACAATGGGAAGGCCGATGGGAGCTGATAGAGGGCATTCCCTATGCCATGAGCCCACAGCCAGGGCTGCTACATCAACGAATAAGCCAGAAAATTGGTGCTCAGCTTGAAAGTCTTCTTGAGGATTGCGACAGATGTATTGCCCTGTTGCCTGTTGACTGGAAGATAAGCGACGATACAGTACTGCAGCCCGACAACTTAGTGGTCTGTGGTGAGGTAGAGGGAAAATACCTTACAAAGCCGCCTGTACTGATATTTGAAATACTATCAGAATCCACCTCCTTTAAGGACAGAAACATAAAATACAAAATCTATGAGTCCCAGGCTGTTAAATACTATGTAATGGTTGAGCCCGAGGAGAAGGTGGCCGAGGTGTTTGAACTTATTGATGGTAGTTACCAAAAGATTAAGAATGCCCGGGATGCAATCATAACCTTTGAGTTTGAAGGCTGTAGCATAGATTTTGACTTTTCAAGAATCTGGTAATACCTTATAGTTCCACCTCAGCATCAAGGTCTCTTCCAAGATAGGCACGCTGGACATCACGGTTTTCAAGTAATGCCTCTGCAGGCTCCTGAAGCACGATACGGCCTGTCTCTAACACATAGCCCCTGTCTGATATGGAAAGGGCAGCGCGAGCATTCTGCTCAACAAGCAGGATGGTCTTACCCTGCTTTCTTAGCTCTGCAACAGTTCTGAATATCTCCTTAACCACAACCGGTGCAAGCCCCATTGAGGGTTCATCCATCATGATGAACTCTGCACCTGACATAAGTGCCCTTCCAATGGCAAGCATCTGCTGCTCACCACCAGAGAGGGTGCCAGCAAGCTGGTTCTGTCGTTCCTTAAGACGGGGAAAAAGCTGATAAACCCACTGGAGATCCCTTTCAATGTTTTCCCTTGTGTCCCTTTTCTGCCTTACTGTTGAGCCAAGCTCAAGGTTTTCACTGACGGTCATGGTGGAGAAGACCTGTCTTCCCTCAGGCACAAGCACACATCCAAGCCCAACAACCCTTTCTGCTGGCATTGAGGTGATATCACTGTCTTTGAATCTTATCTCACCAGACCAGGGTTTTAGAAGTCCAGCTATGGTCTTAAGTAGGGTGGTCTTGCCTGCACCATTGGCACCAATAATGGTAACAATCTCGCCAGGTCTTACATGCAAAGAGACCCTTCTTAAGACCTTAATCCTCCCATAACCTGCCTCTATGTTTCTAACACGCAACATAATATATCTAAATTCGAAATCCTAATCTCTAAATTCTAAACAAATCCAAATTCTAAATTCCAAATTACAATCTCGTTTATTTCCACTCAATCAAAGCTTTTTAACAAAATCTATCGCAATAAACACAAAAAACGCAACTAACCCGATTAACTCAATAAACGCGATAAACGCAATTAACTCGTTTAACGCAATAGCCAATATACAAAATCTTTTAGTATTTAGATATTAGTGCTTAGAATTTACTCCCCCAGGTATACCCTCACAACCTCCTCATTCTTCTGTATCTCCAGTGGACTGCCTTCGGCTATTTTTTCACCGTAACTGAGCACCATTATCTCATCGGATATCTTCATCACCAGGGACATATCATGCTCAACTATAAAAACCGTTATTCCACTGTTCCTTATTTCAGTGATTAACCTTCCAAGCTCGGCTGTCTCCTTTATGTTAAGTCCTGCAGCTGGTTCATCAAGAAGAAGGAGTCCCGGTCTTTGGGCAAGGGCTCGGGCAATCTCCACTATTCTCTGCTGCCCATAGGCAAGGGATGTTGCTTCCCTGTTGGCAAGCTCAGCAATGCCAAGCCTTTCAAGCACCCCAAGAGCCTCCTGCCTTGCAAAGCGGTTATCCCTTCTTGAAGAAGGAAGGTTCAGCATCCCTGCAATAAAGCCTGTTTCAGTATGGTTGTGAAGTCCTACCATAACATTTTCAAGCACGGTCATTCCGTGAAAGAGATTAATTTGCTGAAAGGTCCTTGCAATGCCAGCTCTGGCAATCCTGTGGGGAGGCAGTCCCTGTAAGGGGGTGTTACCAAAGATTATCTCCCCTTTATCAGGCCTTATCTGTCCTGAGATTATGTTAAAAAGGGTGGTCTTTCCAGCTCCATTTGGACCAATGAGAGCCTTTATCGAGCCACGGGGCACTCTGAAAGACACATCTTTAACTGCCTCAAGCCCGCCAAAGGATTTACTTATACCTTCTGCCTGTAAAATATAATCCATAACTTAACAGTCAAATACTAAATTCGAAATTCTAAATCCTAAACAAATCCTAAATTACAATTTCCCAAACTACAAACCCTGATGGTTTTCGGAAATCCAATACACCAATTACCATCCTCAATATTGTTTAGAATTTAGTGCTTAGAATTTAGAATTTTCTTTAAATTAATTATTCCTTCAGGTGCAAAAAGCATTATCACAATAAGCACCGCACCGAACACAGCGTCATCATAGGAGCCAAAGTATCCCCTCAGGGAAAGAAAGTTAAGAACCATTGAGGTAATCAACCCACCCCAGAGGCTTGCCATTCCACCTGCTGCCACGATTGCAACATATCTTACGGACTTCATAACCGATGACTCACCTGGACCAATTCCACCATTGTAATGGGTGAGAAAGGCACCTGCTACAGCAGCCACCACTGAGCTCAGCACAAAGACCTTCAGTTTAAACCCTGCGGTGTCTATTCCTGCTGCCTGTGCAGCCTCCTCTGAGCCATGGATTGCCCTTAATGCCCTGCCAACCCTTGAATTTATCAGATTGGTAAGCAGAAAAAGAACAATAAGCACCATTGCTGCTGCAATGTAATAGTTGATTCTCTTTTCATCAAGCTCACCACTTATACCTATGCCAGGGAAAAGCTGAAAGGGTGGCACATCGGAGATACCGTCTGCCTCACCAAAAAGGGCAGTCCCAAGAACTATTCTATACACAATTATTCCAAATCCAAGCGTAGCCATTGCAAGGTAGTGACCCTTTAACTTTAAAACAGGTATCCCTATAAGATAGGCAATAATCCCTGCAAGCACCACAGCAGTGATAACCCCTACCCAGGGATGAAAACTCAGTATCCTGTCACCATAAAGGTCTTCTCTCATTACCAGTAGCCCAAAACTGTGCAGTAATTTTATAATCTGATTCTCTTTATAGGGCAGGAGATTAATGGTTGAAAGAACTGCAGTTGAGTATCCACCGATTGCAAAAAAACCAGCATGACCGAGCGAGATCTGCCCTGCATAGCCCATCAACAAAACCAGCCCCAGCACAACCATGCTGTAGTAAAAGGACATGGTAAGCTGGGTTAGATAGTAGGACCTTCCCATGGCGTGGGTTATCAGGTCAAAACCCACTATCAGGACTATATACAGCAAAATATGTATGTAATAGCGTTTCATAATTTTGAAAACCTAAACCTTGAGTTCTTTACTTTCAACTCCAAACTACCACTCCCTACCCCCTGCACGCTACTCCCTTTTTTTAAAATTCCTTCAACGCAAGCTCCTCCTTTTTACCAAAGAGCCCGCCAGGGCGGAAAAACAGTATCAGTAGCAGAATGGAAATGGCTATGGAATCTTTATAGGCAGAGGGCATCACCCAGACACTGAATGCCTCAATAATGCCAAGCACAATCCCGCCTGCCAGAGCTGCCAGATAATTGCCAAGACCTCCGAGTATAGCAACAGTAAAGCCCTTAATAGCCAGTGGCACACCCATATTGTACTGACTGTAAGTTATCGGAGAAACCACACAGCCTGCAAGGGCACCAATACCTGCACTGAGCATAAAGGAAAGGGTTACCATGTTTTTTGCATTAACTCCACAGAGCCTTGCGGCATCACGGTTTGCCGCACAGGCTCTCATCTGGCGACCGTATCTTGTAAACTTAAAAAACAGCTGCAGGGCAATAACCATAACTGAACAAAGCCCTATCACCCAGAGAACCTGGGGCGATACCCGTGCACCAAGCACTGAAAGGGAGGTCACCTCGTTGCCTGTAAAGTAGGGCAGAGCCCTTACATTTTCACCCCACAGGGCAAGGGCAATCTCCCTTATTATTATGGAAAGGCCAATGGTGATTATTATCATTCTAAGCACTGTTGGAGATTCAATCCACCTGAAAAAGCTAATCTCCATAAGGGCACCTATTAACATGGTTATAATCACCGCCAGAAGGATGGCTAATGAAAGGGGCATGAAGGCATTAAGGCTAATTGCAATCATGCTACCAAGCATGACAAACTCGCCCTGGGCAAAGTTAATTATGCCTGTGGTGTTGTAAATGATATTGAAGCCTATGGCAACTATTGCGTAGATAAAGCCATAGGTCAGTCCAGCAGCTATGTACTGAAAAAGGAGTTCAAAATTCATAGAGAGATATTATACAAAAAATCGGAAGGCCATTTCTTTATTAGGGTGTAGGGTGTAAGGGGGTAGGGGGTAGTTAAATTCTGTATCACCCTACCCCCGGTTGATTATTGTTTTAGCAATGTGAACTTTCCGTTTTTAACGGTAAGCATTACAAAGGAGTTTATATCAAGACCGTTGTGGTCTTTGGGGCTGAAATTAAACACACCACCTGTGCCGACAAAGCCCTTCATATTCTCAATTGCATCGCGCACAGCCTCTCTGTCAAAGCCGGCCTTTTCAATTGCCTTAACAAGAATCATCAGGGCATCATAGGCATGGCCACCAAAGGTGCTTGCCTCTTCATGAAACCTTGACTCATAGTCACGCTTGTACTTTATAAGAACTGGTTTCTGAGGGTCGCTGTCAGGGAGTGATTCAGCCACAAGGAGTCTTCCTGCTGGAAAGAT
>CAZIIE010000123.1:0-5003 GCA_964539375.1 uncultured Nitrospirota bacterium
AGGGTGTTGATATTCAGGGTTTGCTGATAGACCTCCTTTAATATCCTGGCCGTTTCTTCAAGTCCTGCTTTCCTTGCCTCCTCTGCCCATCTGAGGTAACTTTCGGCGTGCTCCTCATTGTGATGAACCCAGTGCTCTAAGAGTTTTTCCAGTTTTTCTCTGCTCTCCATATCCGTCCTCCCTGAAAACAAAAAGGCCATGAAACCACTGTCTGAAGACAATGGCCTTCATGGCCTGTAGTTCAAATTATAATTAGAAACAAAAAGACCACGAGGTTTCAACACCTTCGTGGTCCTATAGAATCTTCGTGATTCTTAATTAAAATTTTATCATCTGTGAAGGGGTGTTGTCAAATCAAAAAATCTCTGGCTCTACGGAAGATTTAAAAGGATTTTACCTTCATTGTAAAGCAGTGGGTTATATTATCTGATATAATGAACCATAGGGAATAGAAAATGGGGGCAAAAGAAAAGGTCAGGGTCAGGGGATATGATATCGCCTTTTATAGAAAGGGATCGGGTGAGACAGCCCTTTTAATACACGGGATTACTACCTATTCCTTTATATGGCGTAAGCAGCTTCCTGCACTGGAAAGACAGTTTGATACCATTGCTATTGACCTTTTAGGCTGTGGTGATTCGGACAAACCTACCAATGTGGATTACTCTGTAAAAGCACAGGCAGAACTTATAAAAGATTTTATTAAGACACTTGGTATAAAAAGGGTTCATTTAATATGTCACGACATCGGTGGCGCAATAGGCCAGATTATGGCGGTGCGTTATCCTGAGACACTTAAGACACTGACACTTATAAATACCGTTGGCTATGACTACTGGCCTGTTCAACCAATAGTAAGCCTGAGGGTGCCCTTTCTAAGGGAACTTGCCCTTGCAGCAATGGATGCAGGCTTTTACAGGGCAATAATTAGGAGGGCAATATACCACAAGGATAGATTAACTGACGAACTAATGGAATATTTTTACAGACCCCTAAAAAGCAAAGAAGGACGACAGGGTTTTCTTCATCTTGCTAAGTGTTTAAACAATAGAGACCTGATGGATATTGCAGATAAACTGGGCAGTATAAAGATACCTGTGCTGATTATAAGGGGGGAGAATGATCCCTATTTAAGCCCGAGGATTTCCGAGAGACTCCATGAGGATATACATAGCTCGATGCTTAAACGGGTTCAGAAGGCAGGTCATTTTATCCAGGAAGATATGGGGGAAGAACTTGCAGATATGATAATAGATTTCATCAAGGGAAGTCGAAAAGATGAAGGAGATTGATGCCCTGAAAAGGGAAATAGAGTTTTTAAAAAAGGAACGCGATGCCCTCAGAGAGGAAAATGAGCTCCTTGCTGAGAAGGCTATGGACATCGCCCTTCTTGGTGTTATCTCTGAAAAGATTACAATCTCAGAGAGCATCGAAGAGGTAATATCAGTTCTTTTAGAAAATATATGTGTACTGAAGGAACTGGGCTATGCATCCTTTGTTAAGGTCGGTGATGAATGCCTGAGTGTGATTGATGACTACTGTATTGAACTTGAGTGTTCATTAAAAGAACAGTGTTTTGAGCTCAATAAAGATATATTCGATGAAAGTCTCCATGTAATTATTAAAGGGCCTGAGAAAATACCCCCCTTTGTGCCTGAGGAGGTAAAGAAAAGGCCTCCTGTGTCAGCCTGTATTTTGCGGTTTAAACTGCCCTCAGAAGAGGGGATTCATTTTCTCGTCTTTGTCAATTACTTTTTTGATCCTGATTATATAGAGCAGATGATTCCCCTTATCAAAAGGGTGGTTACCCTTGCAACAATGAAGATAGAAGGGCTTATGTTGTTTGAGAGGCTAAAGGCTCTGAACCAGCATCTTGAAGATATGGTAAGGCAAAGAACTAAGGAACTTTCAGATACAATAACCAGATTAACCGATGAGATAAGCAAAAGAAAGGAACTTGAAGAAAGACTAAAGATCATATACAGGGAGTCCCGTGATGGCATCGTATTGATTGATACGGATACAGGAATGATAGTTGATTGTAACCCTGCCTTCGAGGAGATCACAGGAAGACCTCTTGAGGTCTTAAAGAAGATGCACGTCTGGCAGCTTCGTCCTCCAGAGTTAAGGCAGAAGGCAATAGAGAGATTCCACGAGATAAGACATACCGGTATGGGTGGAGCTATTGACCTTGATATAATGAAACCCGATGGTACAAGAAGGCCGATAGAATTTCTGGCAAAGGTGATAACCATAGGGAACAGAAAATTTACACTTAGCGTGGTAAGGGATATATCGGAAAGGAATAAATTAATTCAGAGTATTAGCAGAAAGACTAAAGAATTAGAGATAATCCATGACATGATCACAAAGGCTCAGGCAACGATGAATATCGAGGATGCAATTACAGAGATTTGTAATGCATTAAAGGAATTTCTGAATCCCAGGATGCTAATGTTCTACAGGTTTAAAGACCATCATCTGGAGTTGATCCGGGGATTCCCCGAAACCGAGTCTGTAAAGGAGAAAAAGGACATAGGTATATGCCTTTGTGGTCTGGCTGCTGAAAGAAGAAAGATAATCTACTCCAGCGATATACTGAAAGACCCTCTTTGCACACTAGATGAGTGCAAGAAGGCAGGAATGCGCTCTTTTGTAGCCATCCCATTACACAAGGAGGAAACCCTTATCGGGCTCATAGGACTTGCCTGGTCAGAGATACGAGACTTTTCAGAAGAAAGGGAGTTTTTTGAAACCCTCGGGGCAGGTCTTTCGGTTGTGTTTCAGAATATGTATCTATTTGATGAACTAAAGAAACATTCTTATAACCTTGAGTCCCTTGTAAGGGAAAGAACAGACCAGCTTCAACGGATGGTAAATCTGATGGCCGGCAGGGAGGTAAGGATGGCAGAGCTAAAAGAGGTTATTAAAAAATTGAGAAATCAGTTAATTCAAGCAGGGCTTGAGCCCGTAGCAGACGACCCTCTAAGGATGGATGAGGCTCAATGAGTATTGTTATAATAATCAACCATGAAAAGGGTAATAACAATCGATGGTCCCTCAGGTGCTGGAAAAAGCACCATGGCAAAGGAGCTTGCCAGAAGGCTTGGCTTTCAGTATCTTGACACCGGTGCTTTATACAGGACAGTGGCCCTTCATTTGAGGTCAAAGGGATATGATGAGCACATAACCGATGATGAACTGAGAAAGCAACTTCAGGGTATAAGGATTGCCTTTAAGGGGGGAAGGGTATTTCTTGGAGACAGGGATGTCTCTCAGGAGATACGCACACCGGAGATAGGGCATTTTTCCTCGGTCTTTTCTGCCCGTTCTGTAGTCAGGGAGTTTCTTTTAGACCTGCAGAGAGACTTTGCAAGAACACACAACACAGTGGCTGAGGGCAGAGACATGGGCACAGTGGTCTTTCCAGAGGCAGACTGTAAGTTCTTCCTTGATGCATCCCCGGAGGAGAGGGCAAGACGGAGGTATTTACAGCTCAGGGCAATGGGAAAGAAGATTACCGAGGATGAGGCATTAAGGGATGTGGTGGAGCGTGACAGGCGTGATTCAAGCCGTGATATAGCTCCACTTAAGAAGGCAGAGGATGCCATCTATGTGGATACCACAGAGTTAGGCCCTGAGGAGACCTTAGAGCTGCTTTATGATTACATAAAGAATAAATGTGGTGTGGGGGTTGATAAATAACAGACCCATCTCAACCCCGATGCACAGTCTTTGTGATATTTGATTAGAAGGTTATGGATAAATACTGCTATTATATTTTTAAGGTGATATTTCACATATTCTACAGGCTCTTTTTCAGGTATGAGGTTGAAGGTGCTGAAAACATACCCCAGGAGGGTGGGGTGATAATAGCATCCAATCATCTGAGCTACCTTGACCCACCTCTTATAGGTATTGCCATAAAAAGAAGGGCAACCTATATGGCCAAATCCTCTCTATTTCATAATCCCTTGATAAGCTGGTTTGTAAGGATGTTTTCCATACCGGTTGACCGGGGGGCAGCAAAACCTTCTACCATAAAGACAGCAGTTAATGCCCTGAGGCAGGGAAAGCTGCTGGTTATCTTCCCTGAGGGGGGAAGAAGGCGTGGAGACAACCCTGCTGAGGGAAGAAGGGGAGTGGGGATGCTTGCAGCATTAGGTCGTGTGCCTGTTGTGCCTGCCTACATTGAGGGCACCGACAGGGCACTGCCTGTTGGAGCAATATTAATAAGACCAGCAAAGGTTAAGATAAGGTTTGGCATGCCTCTTAAGATAGAGGAGGCTGAGAGGACAAAGGACTTTCAAAAAAGGGTTACCGATGAGGTAATGAAGAGGATAAGGGGGCTGGCAGATGGAGATTAGGGTTGTAAAAAGTGCAGGCTTTTGTTTTGGTGTAAAGAGGGCTGTTGATATGGCCTTTAAGGCTGCCTCAGAGACAAAGGGCAGGGTCTGTACCTATGGCCCCATAATCCATAATCCCCAGGTGGTTGAGAGACTTAAACAAAAGGGCATAGACTGGGTTGAAACGATAGAAGAACCCATTGACAGTATCCTTATAAGAACTCACGGTATCCCGAAGCATCTCTACAGTGACCTTAAGAGCAAAAACATAAACATCATAGATGCCACCTGTCCCTTTGTAAAAAAGGCACAGGAATATGCTAAACTTCTGAAAGAGGAGGGCTATCAGATAGTAATACTTGGAGACGAAAAGCACCCCGAGGTGGTTGGTATTAAAAGCTATGCAGGAGATGATGCTGTTGTGATAAGCCCTAATCAGAGTTTACCCAGGCTTAAAAAGAAGGTGGGTGTTGTGGTTCAGACCACTCAACCTGTAGAGGCCCTTCAGAGACTTCTGTCAGAATTAATAAAGACAACAAGGGAATTAAAAGTTTATAATACTATATGTAATTCTACGGCCAATCGTCTTAAGGAAACAGAGTCCCTTGCCAGGGAAGTGGATGTGATGCTGGTGCTTGGAGGCCGTAACAGTGCAAA
>CAZIIE010000124.1:0-4983 GCA_964539375.1 uncultured Nitrospirota bacterium
TTTCCTTCATCTTCTCAAGCAGTTCCTCAAAGGCCATCCTGTCAGCACCCATTACGATGGAGGCAAACATGGTGATGAACCTTCTGTAAGCATCGTAGGCAAAACGTTCGTTGTTGGTCATCTCTATAAGGCCTTTAAGGGTTTTGTCTGTAAGACCGAGGTTCAGAACAGTGTCCATCATACCTGGCATGGAGAACTTTGCACCTGAACGCACAGAGACAAGAAGTGGTCTTTTCGGGTCACCAAACTTCAGGTTCATCAGCTTTTCAACCTTTTTCATGTTTTTAAGAACCTGGTCCCACATACCCTTTGGATACTTACCGTTGTTTTTGAAATACTCTATGCATGCCTCAGTGGTTATGGTAAAACCAGGTGGCACAGGGACTCCGAGGTTTGTCATCTCGGCAAGTCCTGCACCCTTACCACCTAAAAGGTCCTTCATCTGTCCATTTCCTTCAGCCTTTCCGCCACCGAAAAAGTAGACATACTTCTTAGCCATAACTCCTCCTCCTTAAGTTACTTTTAAATTATATGATGATTTAAGGCTAAATACAACAGAATTTTAAGAAAAATATGACTTTAGTCATGATAACTTAACCAAAATCTATTGTTTTTTTCAAGTTTTTATTGAAATTTTTTAGAAAGACCCCCTTCATTCCAATCAGGTTGCACTTTCACGCAGGAATGGTTTTTAATAGTTTTACTATGGCAGAGCTTACACCCCTTATGAAACAGTATTTTGATATCAAAAAAGACTATCCAGATGCCATACTTTTTTTTCGTCTGGGTGACTTTTATGAAATGTTCGGTGAGGATGCAAAGACCGCTTCAAAGATACTTCAGATAACCCTTACCACCCGTGACAAGGGGAAGGAACAACCCATCCCAATGTGTGGGGTGCCCCACTTTTCTGCAGAGGGCTATATCACAAAGCTTATAAAGGCTGGCTACAAGGTGGCAATCTGTGAGCAGGTTGAAGACCCTAAGGCTGCAAAGGGGATTGTGAAAAGAGAGGTGGTCAGGGTAGTTACGCCTGGAACGCACCAGCCTGAAAACCCTAAACTCAATAACTTTATACTTTCCTTCTATCCCTCCGGTAGATACCACGGCATAGCTGTGGCTGACCTCTCAACGGGAGAGTTTATTGTTTACGAAACCGAAAGCCCCGTTGAGGATGAGCTAAACAGGTTTGAACCAAAGGAGGTTCTCTGTCCTGAAAGCCTCATGGAGGACATCCATTACAGCTCACTTCTTGGCGATTACTATGTCACCTACTGGGATAACTGGTTTTTTGAGTTTCAGGAGGCATACAGGAGACTTCTTGAATACTACAGGGTTTACTCCCTTGGTGCCTTCGGCATAGAGGAACAGAGGGCTGCTATATCTGCGGCAGGGGCACTGCTTGGCTATCTCAGTGAAAACGAAAGGGGGTCAGTGGTATTAAGACCTCCAACAGGGCTGAAGCAGGGCATCTATATGTTTCTTGATGGGGTAACAAAGAGAAACCTTGAGCTTCTTCATAACCTGAGAGATGGCACCGAGGAGGGCACACTTATCAGCGTTCTTGATGAGACCCTTACACCGATGGGCGGAAGGTTCCTGAGACAGGCAATCCTCAGACCCCTTAAGGACATCGGGCTTATAAACAGGAGACTTGAGGCTGTGGAAAACCTTGTTGATGATTTTGAGATGCGCGAGGGACTGCGGCGCTACCTCAGGGATATCCATGACATTGAGCGGCTGTCAACGAGGGTTTTGCAGAGGAGAGCCACACCGAGGGAACTGGTTACCATAAAAAACTCCCTTAAGGACCTGCCCAGGATAAAGGGTCTCCTCGGGAGGGCATCCTCTGAGCTTATCAAGTCCCTTAATGGAAGGATAGGGGACTTTAAGGAACTTTACAGCCTTATAGATGAAGCCCTTGTGGATGACCCACCTCACAGTTTAAACGAGGGTGGTATTATCAGGTCTGGTTACCGCTACGATATAGATGAGCTCAGAGAGCTGGCAACCAGTGGAAAGGACTACATTGCCTCCCTTGAGGCTAAGGAGAGGCAGAAAACAGGTATCTCATCGTTAAAGATTGGCTATAACCGTGTCTTTGGTTACTATATTGAGGTTACAAAATCAAACCTCCATCTGGTCCCAGAACACTACATTCGCAAGCAGACCCTGGTGGGTTCAGAGCGTTTTATCACCGAGGAGTTGAAGGATTACGAAAGCAAGGTGCTCGGGGCTGAGGAGAGGTTAAAAGCCCTTGAGAAAGAGGTCTATAATGAGCTTCTTGAAAGGGTTGCCCATTATGCCGAGGGGCTTCTTGATGCAGCTTCTGCCATAGCAGAGATAGACTTTCTGCTTTCCCTTTCAACTGTGGCAACAAGGAATAACTACACAAGACCCACTGTGGAGGATTCAGGGGAGCTGGAGATTATAGAGGGCAGACACCCTGTCCTTGAGAGGCTTTCCTTTGAGGAGAGATTCATCGCAAACAACACATACATGGACAGGGAGGATAACCGACTACTTATCATAACAGGGCCTAACATGGCAGGTAAGTCCACCTACATGAGACAGGTTGCCCTAATTGTGCTTATGGCACAGATGGGCTCCTTTGTGCCTGCTCAGAGTGCAAGGATAGGGGTTGTGGACAGGATATTCACCCGTATAGGTGCATCTGACTACCTTGCAAAGGGACAGAGCACCTTTATGGTTGAGATGATAGAGACGGCAAACATCCTTAACAACGCCACCGAGCAGAGCCTGATTATCCTTGATGAGGTTGGCCGTGGCACGAGCACCTTTGATGGTATCAGTATTGCCTGGGCAGTGGCAGAATATATTGTAAAAAGGATAGGGGCAAGAACCCTCTTTGCAACCCATTACAATGAGCTGACCGAGCTTTCAATGGCACTTGAGGGTGTTAAGAACTACAATGTAACAGTCAAGGAATGGGGCGATGAGATTATATTTTTGAGAAAGATAGAGCGAGGGCCGGCTGACAAGAGCTATGGTATTCAGGTGGCAAGGCTTGCTGGGCTTCCCGAGGAGGTTATAAAAAAGGCAAGGGAGGTGCTTGGAAACCTTGAGCAGGCTGAGTTTTCAAACAAAGGTCTTCCAAGGGTGCTTGGTCCAAAGTACACCCCTGCGGCTCAGCAGCTTGACCTCTTTGCACCCAATTACGAACCAGTGATAAAGAAGCTGATGGATATTGATTTTGAAAGCCTTACACCAGAGGAAGCAATAAAAAAACTTAAACAGCTAAAGAGACTTGCTGAAAAGATTTCCTGAGATGCTGATAGCCCTTACAGGTGGTTTTGGAACTGGAAAGTCCACTGTGCTTCAGATGTTTGAAAGCCTCGGTGCGAGGGTTCTTTCAGCTGACAGCATTGTGCACAGCCTTTTAAAGAAGGAGCATATTAAGGAAAAGATAAGAGGCATCTTTGGTGAGGCTGTCTTTATAAAAGAAGAAATTAACAGGAATGCCCTTGCAGAGGTTGTTTTTAACTCTGTGGAAAAAAGGAAAAAGCTTGAGGCAGTCCTTCATCCTGAGGTCTTCAGGGAGATAGAGGGTTTTAAAAGGGCAACCGAGGGGGGGCTTGGAATTGTTGAGATACCCCTTCTTTTTGAAACTGGAAAGGAGGGAGAGTTTGACAGGGTTATTGTTGTGGTGGCTAAGGATGAGGTGGTCAGGAAGAGACTTTCCGAGAGGGGTTTTACAGAGGAGGAGATTGAAAAGAGACAGAGGGCTCAGATGAGCCTTAAGGAAAAGGCAGAGAGGGCAGATTTTATAATTGATAACTCTCTTGGGCTGGAACACACAAAAAGGCAGGTTAAGGAGATAATGGAGAGGCTCCATGAAATCAAGGCTTGAAAGAATAAGGCCCTTTATAGTGATGGATATCCTCAGAAAGGCTCGCACCCTTTCAGATGCGGTTCATATGGAGGTGGGTGAGCCTGACCTTACACCCTCTGAAGGTGTGATTGAGGCCTACGAAAGGGCTATCAGGGACAGGAGGTTTTATTACACCGAGGCAAAGGGGCTGTTGAGATTAAGGGAAAGGATAGCCGAATATTACCTTAACCGATACGGTGTGGAGGTCTCACCTGACAGGATAATCATTACACCAGGCACATCAGGGGCCTTCCTTGTGGTCTTTGGGCTGCTTGCAGGACAGGGCAGGTCGGTTATTATATCTGACCCCTCCTACCCCTGTTACAGAAATTTTTCCTACTTCCTCGGGGCTGAGCCAGTTATTGTGCCAGCAGGAGGGGATACCAACTATGAAATAGTGCCTGAAAGGCTTCAAGACATTGAGCATGCTGGCGGGCTTCTTGTTTCTTCCCCTGCAAACCCCACGGGTAACCTCTACGGAGAGGATAACCTCAGGGCTCTGATTGGATTCTGTAATAAAAGGGGCTGGCTTTTTATTTCCGATGAGATTTACCATGGGCTTGTCTATGATAGAAAGGAACGCTCAGCCCTTGAGTTTTCCGATGAGGTGGTGGTTATAAACAGTTTTTCCAAGTATTTCTGCATGCCCGGGTTGAGGGTTGGCTGGATGATTCTTCCAGATAGGCTTGTCAGAAAGGCCGAGGAGATAGTGCAGAATGTATTTATTGCAGCAAATACACCTTCTCAGTATGCTGCCTGCGAGGCCTTTGATGATGAGCATCTCTACAGGGTAAGGGAGACCTTCAGGCAGAGGAGGGATTTTCTCTATGAATCTCTGAAGGGACTTTTCGGAATAGATAGGAAGCCCGAAGGGGCCTTCTACATCTGGGCTGACATCAGCTCCTACAGTGATGACTCCTTTGATTTCTGCAGGCGACTCCTTGAGAGCAAGGCTGTTGCAATTACCCCAGGTGTGGACTTCGGTAAAAACCAGACCAACCATTATGTGAGGTTTGCCTATACAAGGGATATAGAGGAACTGAAAGAGGGGGTAAGAAGGATAAGGGAGTTTCTAAACTAAACAACTCTCT
>CAZIIE010000125.1:0-4980 GCA_964539375.1 uncultured Nitrospirota bacterium
GGAGGAAAGGGTTATGAAGATGGTATCAGCGGTAATCAAGCATTACAGGCTTGATGAGGTAAGGAAGGCGCTCCTTGAGGTGGGGGTGCAGGGTATGACCATTGTGGATGTCAAGGGTTTTGGCCGTCAGAAGGGACAGGTTGAGGTCTACCGTGGTGTGGAGTATGAGGTACAGTTTCTTCCCAAGGTGAAAATTGAGGTGGCGGTACCAGAGGAGAAGGTGGAGGAGGTAATTGAGGCGATAATCAAGGGAGCCCGCACAGGAGAGATTGGAGACGGAAAGATATTCGTTTATAACCTTCAGGATGTGGTGAGAATAAGGACAGGAAGGAGGGGAAGAGAGGCGATATAACCCTATAAGCACTAAATACTAAGCACTAAATTCTAAACAATTTATCTTGTGGGTATAGGGTCAAATGGTTATATATTATGTTGAGTTTTTTGAGATGTTGGGATTTAGAATTTAGAGATTTTTTTAGGATTTAGAAATTAGAGTTTAGGATTTAAATTTTAATGCTCTGTGTCCTATGTGGTTACTAAAAAGCAGTAGAACGGACTAACAGAAGGTTTGGAGATTTGAAAAATTGGAATTTAGAATTATAAGATTCAGGAGGTTTAGGAAAATGAAAGGGTTATCAAGAAGGGTTTATTTATCGGTTTTGCCTTTTTTTGTTGTCCTGATGCCTTCAGTGGCAGCAGCAGCTGAAGGAAAGATTGACACCGGTGACACCACATGGCTTCTTGTCTCAGCAGCACTTGTTATGCTTATGACACCAGGGCTTGCCCTCTTTTATGGTGGAATGGTCAGACGCAAGAATGTCCTTGGCACCATTATGCACAGTTTTATTGCCCTTGCTGTTATAACACTTCAGTGGGTGATTATTGGTTACACCCTGTCTTTTGGGCCTGATGTGGGCGGTTTTATAGGGTCTCTCAAGTGGTTTGGGCTGAGCGGGGTTGGTGTAGAGCCATCAAAGTATGCACCCACGGTGCCCCATCTTGCCTTTATGATTTATCAGGCAATGTTTGCCATCATAACCCCTGCGCTTATTAGTGGTGCCTTTGCTGAGAGGATGAAGTTTTCTGCCTATCTGCTTTTCATACTGCTTTGGTCAACCTTTGTCTATGACCCTGTGGCACACTGGATATGGGGTGGTGGCTGGATGAGCAAACTCGGGGTGCTTGACTTTGCAGGAGGAATAGTTGTCCATGCAACTGCTGGTATATCTGCACTTGCAGCTGCAATAATAGTAGGTAAAAGAAAAGGATATCCTGAAGAACCGATGACACCCCATAACCTTCCAATGACAGTGCTTGGCGCAGGACTTTTATGGTTCGGATGGTTTGGCTTTAATGCAGGAAGTGCACTTTCATCAGGTGGCCTTGCCACGGTAGCGCTTGTTAATACCCATGTTGCTGCTGCTACAGCTACACTTATCTGGATAATTATTGAATGGATTAAATACGGTAAGCCTACCATGTTTGGTGCTGCCACAGGTTGTATCGCAGGGCTTGCAACCATTACCCCTGCTGCAGGATTTGTTACTCCAATGTCAGCAATATTAACAGGGCTCGCGGCTGGAGCCATATGTTTTCTCGGACTTAAAGCTAAGGGAGTTTTGGGATACGATGATTCCCTTGATGCCTTTGGGGTGCATGGTGTCGGTGGCATATTAGGGACTCTTTGCATTGGCTTTTTTGCAACTACTACTGTAAACTCTGCTGGAGCGGAGGGAATACTGTATGGTAATGCCCACCAGATGATGGTTCAGGTAATTGGTGCAGGAGGTGTTGCTTTATATTCACTTATAGTAAGTGTTATTATCCTAAAGATTATAGACTGGACTATTGGACTCAGGATTGATGAAGATTCTGAAATAAAAGGGCTCGATCTTGCACAGCACGGAGAAGAGGGATATTTCCTTTAATTTAAGATTTGAGATTCCAGATTTATGATTTATAGTTTAAAGCAGTTTAACAGACTATGAGGGTTTATAAATGGGGCTGTCTCTGGTGAAGGGCTCACCAGAGACAGCATTTTTATGGAGGTTTAAGGGATGATAAAGGTTTTGATAGTAAAAAACATACCAATGGAGGGACCCGGCACCATTGAAGACTACCTGAAGGAACAGGGTATATGGTATGAGATTAAGGATTTTTCAAAGGGAGAGATAATTACATCCTTTGAAGGTTATTCCCATCTGGTGGTGATGGGTGGGCCGATGGCGGTTTATGAGATGGACCGTTACAGGTATCTTCATGATGAGGCAAGGCTCATTGAGGATTTTATAAAAAATGGTAGGGCGGTTCTTGGTGTGTGTCTTGGAGCACAGATGCTTGCCCATGTACTTGGTGCAAGGGTGTACCCTGGTGAGAAAAAGGAGATTGGCTGGTATAAGGTAAAACTCACTGAAGAAGGGCTTAAAGACCCTGCAACAAAGGAGCTTGAGATTAAAGGCACAGCTCAGGCAGAGGTCTTTCAGTGGCATGGCGATACCTTTGACATACCAGTGGGTGCAGTAAGGCTTGCCTCATCAGAGGCATTCCCCAACCAGGCCTTTGTTTACAACAGTAATGTCTATGCCCTTCAGTTTCACATTGAGGTTACGCCTGAGATTATAGCTGAGTGGTTCAGGGACGATGAAAAACGGGATGATATGGTAGCGCATACCAGGGATATATTCAGGGAGTATCTTCAGAGGGCTAAGGGATTTTACAGTAAATTTTTTTCTTGACAATTCTACCTTTAATAATATAAATTAACGGCAATACATTGCCGAATAGCAATAAATTTAAAGGAGGTAGGAGATGACACCAAAGGATGTTTTGACCTTTGCCCAGGAAAACGATGTAGTAATGGTTGACTTCAAGTTCATTGATTTTCCTGGCATCTGGCAGCACTTTTCTGTGCCCATTGATGAACTTAAGGAGGAGACCTTTGAAGAGGGTGTGGGTTTTGATGGCTCCTCAATAAGGGGATGGCAGGCAATCAATGCTTCAGACATGCTCATTATACCTGACCCTGAAACAGCAATAATTGACCCCTTCAGAAAGTATCCAACCCTGAGCCTCATCTGTAACATCGTTGACCCTATAACAAAGGAACCCTACACAAGGGACCCACGTTACATTGCCCAGAAAGCTGTTCAGTATCTGAAGTCCACAGGGATTGGTGATACCGCCTATTTTGGTCCAGAGGCAGAGTTCTTTATCTTTGATGATATTCGTTACGACCAGAATGCCCATAGCGGTTACTATTTTGTTGACTCAGTTGAGGGTATCTGGAACTCTGGAAGAGAGGAAAACCCCAACCTTGGTTATAAACCTCGTCACAAGGAGGGCTATTTCCCTGTGCCTCCAACTGACAGCCTTGAGGACCTCAGAACCGAGATGGTCAACATCATGAAAAAGTGTGGAATTCATGTAGAGGCACAGCATCATGAAGTGGCCACAGCAGGGCAGGGCGAGATAGACATGCGTTACGCTCCCCTTGTGAAACAGGCTGACAACCTGATGCTGTTTAAATACATTGTTAAGAATGTGGCAAGGGCCCATGGAAAGACCGCCACTTTTATGCCAAAGCCTGTTTTTGGTGACAATGGCTCTGGTATGCACACCCATCAGAGTATCTGGAAGGATGGAGAGCCACTTTTTGCAGGTGACAAGTATGCTGGCCTTAGCGAGATTGCCCTTTACTACATTGGTGGAATACTTAAACACGCAAGGGCTCTGGCAGCTCTTACAAACCCAACAACCAACTCTTATAAGAGGCTGGTTCCAGGCTTTGAGGCTCCAGTTAATCTTGCCTATTCAGCAAGAAACCGTTCAGCTGCAGTCCGTATCCCAATGTACTCACCATCACCAAAGGCTAAGAGGATTGAGGTCAGGTTCCCCGACCCATCCTGTAACCCTTATCTTGCCTTTGCAGCCATGCTGATGGCAGGCCTTGATGGAATTGAGAACAAGATTGACCCTGGCGAGGCAATGGATAAAGACCTCTATGAGCTTCCACCTGAGGAGCTTGCCAAAGTGCCACAGATTTGCGGTAGCCTTGATGAGGCACTTGATGCACTTGAGCAGGACCACGAGTTCCTCTTAAAGGGAAATGTCTTTACCGAGGATGCTCTTCAGACCTGGATTGCCTATAAGAGGGAAAACGAGGTGGATGCCCTCAGGCTGAGACCTCATCCCTACGAGTTCTTCCTCTACTACGATATATAAAAAACAAAGGGGCTGTGGCATTTTATGCCACAGCCCCCTATCAAAATAATAAATAACTAAACTCTAATATCTAAATCCTAACAAACTCTAAATTCCAAATCCCAATTTCCCAAATTTTTAAATTTAATATCTTCCTTAATGTTGTTTAGAATTTAGTGCTTAGTATTTAGTGCTTATTGAGTTATATCGCCTCTTCCCCCCTCTCACCTGTCCTGATTCTTACCACTTCATCCAGGTTGTAAACAAAAATCTTTCCGTCGCCGATTTCGCCAGTTCTTGCTGAGTTGGCTATGATATCTATTATTTCCTCAGCCTTTTCATCTGGCACAGCAACCTCTATCTTTATCTTTGGCAAAAACTTTACCTCATACTCAACTCCACGATAGACCTCAACATATCCCTTCTGACGGCCAAAACCCTTAACATCCACCACAGTCATTCCATGGATACCGGCATCGGTAAGGGCCTTCCGCACCTCATCCAGTTTAAAGTGCTTGATAATTGCGGTAATCATCTTCATAAATTTTCCTCCATCAATGTCTTAAATATATCATGATAATACCGATTTTTTATAATACATAAAAATACGCTGTTAATCAAAGGTTTTTTCCGGATTGAAAAACAGTAGAAACTGCACTGAGCTTTTAAAAATACCTGATCAGGGCTGAAGCCTTTTAAGTGCCTCTTTCAGAAGTTCCACTGAGGGGACGTTTGTGAGCCTGCCCGAGGCATCACGAAACATCCTTCAGGAAAAGCCTG
>CAZIIE010000126.1:0-4973 GCA_964539375.1 uncultured Nitrospirota bacterium
TGGTTTTCCAACTATGGAGCCCAGTCGGTGGACCTCACAGCACCAGGGCTTAATATAATAAGTCTGTATCCTGGGGGAGGGTACCAGTATCTTACAGGCACCTCCATGGCAGCTCCCCATGTCACAGGGCTTGCAGCACTGCTTCTTAGTATTGAGCCCACTTTCAGTTATTCCCAGATAAAATCCATAATCCTTGATACCGTTGATATTGTGCCTTCCCAGCAAGGTTTCACCCTTACCGGTGGAAGGGTAAATGCCTACAGGGCAGCACTCAGGGCAACCGAGCACTCAGGTGGTGGAGGCGATGGGGGAGGTGGCTGCTTTATTGCCACCGCAGCCTATGGAAGCTATCTTGCCCCTGAGGTCAGACTTTTAAGGAGGTTCAGGGATAGATATCTTTTGACAAATCCTGCAGGCAGGCTTTTTGTAAGGCTTTATTATACCTGCTCGCCTCCTGTTGCAAGGCTTATCAGCAGATACCCTGTGCTCAGGTTTCCAACACTGGTATTATTAACACCTCTGGTTTACTCTATAAAGTATCCTGAGGGCTTTATATCGGTTGGGGTGCTTTCAGCTACATTGCTTGCCCTGTACCTGACCGCCCATAAAAGCAGAAAGGTTAGTTAAGGGTTTCTATAGACATTTATATGAAAAAAATTTTATAATAATAAAATTTTTGACGAGGAGGTGACCAGATTGTATATCGTAACAGTAGATGCAGATAAGTGTGAAGGTTGTGAGGAGTGTGTCAACATCTGTCCTCAGGGTGTCTTTGAGATGGCCGATGGCAAGTCAAACCCTGCTAATTCCTCCGAGTGTGTTTACTGCGAAAGCTGTCTTGGTGTCTGCCCAACCGATGCCATCACCATCACCGAGATGTAGTCTTTTATAGGAACCAAAAAAGGGGCTTTTTAAAAAAGCCCCTTTTTTATGTCTTAAGGGCCTCCCATTTTTTCTGAATAAACACTTCTGAAAAAAAGAAAAACCCCATGGCAGTGTGCCTATGGGGTTTATTATAAAAAATCTGGGTTTCAAAGGGGTTTAGCCCCTTTTAGTATGTAAACTTCTGAGCTCAGGCCTGAGAGCGTTACTTTTTCTGGATATAGATCTCCCAGTAACCCTTGTCTTCCAGCTTAACAACCTCACAGGGATAGCCCTGTTTTTCACAGTAACGGGGAATGGAGTCTTCAGCAGAGGCAGGTGCATCACAGAGTATCTTTAAAAGGTCGCCGCTGTTCATCTTTTCCAGTTTCTTCTTTGTAAGCACCAGTGGATAGGGGCAAACCCTTCCAAGGACATCAAGGGTATCGGTTGGTTCCATGCTTTTAAGGTCAGCCATAAAATCCTCCTTAAATTTATTTTTTTAGAAAAACATCAGGTGATCAGCAGACTCCATCTCCTGATGGATCTGCTCATAGGGCACTATCTCGGTCGTAATCTCACCGCCTATATCTTCAGCATCCATCACTATGTCCTGTTCAGTGAGACCGTATCTTTCAAGGTCTTCCTTGCAGACCAGCACCCTCAGGTCAAGAAGCAGTGCATTTTTGATATGCATCTCAAGACTGGTTACACCGTATATGTCAAGGGCCTTCTGGTCCTTGAGCATGTTGAGCACTCCATCACCGACAAAGGCAATAACAGGCTCCACATTGTCTCCATCTTCAAGATAAATCTCCACGGTCTGGCTTGCGATTGCATGGGTGAGGGCAAGCCTTGAGGTCTCTGATTTATAGGGAAGCTTCTCAACTATGAATGCAAATTTCTTTATTGCCATTTTACTCACCTCCTATATGAAAGACTCTGTCAGCACTAAAGGCACTTGCCAGATACCAGTCCATGCTGTGGATGTTAACACCCTCAAATACATCCTCCTTGTCAATACCCCTTGCCTTTCCGCAGGCCTCACAGATAGTCATCTGGAATTTTCCTGTCTTGATAAGCTCCTCAACAGTGCCAGCCAGATAGGAATAGTCTCTGAAGTTGCTCTGACGGGTTTTGCCAAGCATGGTGGCATTACCAGAAAGCCAGAGGTCAACCTCGTGACCCTTTTTCACTGCTGCCTCAGCAAGCTTTACAGCAAAGTCAAGGGTCATTGAGCCAACAAGGGAGGAAAAGCATCCTATTGTCAATTTAGCCATCTTATACCTCCTTATAGCCAGATGATTTTTTCATAGTCGTTAAAGATCAGATCAACCAGTCCTTCGTAGTTGATTACCTTTACCTTAGGGTCAACATTCTCGGGCTTTAACCCCCTTGACTCAAGGTCCTCTGAAAGGGCGTAAAGCTCGGCATCCTTGGAAAGTAAAGCAGAGGCATTGCCATTCTGTTTAAGGGTTGTGTGGTAGACACCATTCTGGACGAAGACTATACCAAATTTGTCAGCTTTAAGCCTGTCCAGTATGGGGGGCTCTTTGTACTCATTTACAAAGACAACCAGTTTCATAAACACCTCCTTTTTGATTGATAGGGGAATTAAAGAGATTCTGTCTGTTTTTTTAGCTTATCTTTATAACAATTAAAGAGGTCAATTGTCAATATAATTTTCCGTGTAGAGATATTAAAAATTTTAATAGAGCCTGCTGAAAATAAGGAATTTAAAGGGCAATCACTGACAGAGGAGATTTCATACCCTCTGTCAGGTTAAAATATTACCGATGGCAGAAAGAAAGATAAGGTTAACCCTCTGCTACGATGGCAGTTATGCCTCGGGATGGCAGATACAGCCTGATGTTATAACCTTTCAGGGGCTTCTGGAGGAGGCCCTTTTCAGAATCACCTCTGAAAGACTGAGGGTAACTGGGGCAAGCAGAACCGACAGAGGGGTGCATGCCCTTGAGCAGGTAGCAACCTTTAAGACCAGCTCCCATCACCCACCAGAGGTGTTTCACCGTGCACTGAACGGTATTTTGCCCCCCTTCATCAGGGTGCTTTCTGCCTGCTATTGTGAGGATGAGTTCCATCCCCGTTTCAGCGCCACCTCAAAGGAGTATGTCTATCTGCTGGAAAACTCATCGGTCAGAACACCCTTTCTGCTTCGGTATGCAGGTTATGTGAAAGGTGGGCTTGATGTGGATGCAATGAGGAAGGCCTGTAAATACCTTATCGGAAAAAGGGATTTCAAGGCCTTTCAGGCCTCTGGTTGCTCGGCAAAGACCACCATAAGGGAGTTGAAGAGGCTTGGTATCAGGGAGTGTGATGAGATTGAGTTTCTGTCAATGCCTCTTAAGGGAAGATTCCTGGTCTTTTATTTTGAGGCAGATGCCTTTCTCAGATATATGGTCCGAAACATAGTGGGCACACTGATTGAGGTTGGCCTTGGAAGATATAGCCCCGAAAGGGTTGGGCAGATCCTTCAGAGCCGTGACCGAAGACAGGCTGGTCCCACTGCCCCTGCAGAGGGGCTTTACCTTTTCAGGATTCATTACCGAGTCTAATGGCCAATACATCTGTGTGGCCTTGATGGGTGTTTCTGCCCTTTGAGGGGTCTGCCACAGTTAAAGCAGTAGTTGGCAAAAAGCCTGTGCACCGAATACTCAACCCTGCCATGCTCATCCACTGAAGGCTCCTCAAAGACAATGCCCTCAAGGGCAAGGCCTGTAAAGAGCCTGCAACAGGCACCAGAAAGGTCAGTTCTGATGTCAGCCTTAAGAGGCCTTCCGCAGTGGGGACAGTAGTTCACACCAAACCGAAGGGAGACATAGATGCCGATTTCTTCCTGAATAAACTGCTCAAAACCACCCTCAAGGATGAGACGACAGCACCAGTTTAGCCTGACCGAGGCCTGCTCAATCTCCTCAAGCTCCACCCACCAGGGCTCACTGTGGTTATTCTCTCTGTACTCTGCCATAATCATCACCTCTAATAAATTAATAAGCAAAATTTATACCAATATTGAACAAAAATGATGATATAACGATTTTCTGGAGAATAGGAGAAAAAGACGAGGAAATTAAGAAAAAAGTGCCTTTAAATGGATATAACAAGGGTAATATGAAGTTAAGGGCTTATAAAGGGCTGTTTTTTAGAGAAATGAACTATTCGCTTTATCATCCAATGTGCCCGTGGGTGTCAAAAAATGGGGAAAAATCCTCCTCATTGGCGGAATTTATCCAGCTCAGTATCTCAGCCATACCAAAGGGTTTTGAGATGGTCTTACAGCCAAGTCTCTGAGCCCTTATAAGGTCATCTTCGGTCCAGGAGCCAGAGATAACAGCATAATGTTTAGCCCGTGAAGGTTTGGTTGTCTTCAGCCTTTCAACAAGTTCAATGCCCTTCATATGGGGCATGTAGTTGTCGGTTATGATAAAATCAAAGCTGGTGGTAGCTGACTCGGAGTCGGAGAGAAAGGCTGGGGCATTGTTGTAAGACTTTACCTCAAAGCCCACCTCACTGAGTAGATACTCTAAAAACTCCCTTATACCATCTTCATCCTCTATTACTACCACTTTCTTTTTCATTGCACACCCCTTAATAAATAAAATTGCCTGCCCTTTAGGTTCAGCCCATTAAGTGGGTTTCTGTGTCAAGTTCCCTGACATCCTCAACAATCTCAACTGTTCCGTCCTTTTTCAGATATACCACCTTTTCAATCTGGGCATTCCGTATCATCCTTCTGCAGAGCAGACAGGGCTTTCCCTCTGCCAGTGAACCGTCGGACTCAAAGCCAGCTATGTAGATGGTTGAGCCCTTCATGCGCTCAGGGGGACCATTTACAATGGCGTTCTGCTCGGCATGCACTGCCACACAGAGCTCGTAACGCTCACCAGGTGGCACATTCAGTTCCTTTCTCTTGCAAACTCCGGAGTCAATACAGTTTACTGCGCCCCGTGGTGAGCCATTATAACCTGTGCTTACAATCACATTGTCCTTGACTATCACGGCACCATACCTGCGCCTCAGGCAGGTTGACCTTGTTGAGACCACCTTTGCAATCTCAAGAAAGTACTCATCCCAGGGTGGCCTTTTGTGTG
>CAZIIE010000127.1:0-4928 GCA_964539375.1 uncultured Nitrospirota bacterium
GCCCTCAGTTTCCTGATAACCTCCTTTAGCTCTGCCATCCTCAGTTCCCTCTGCGACAGGGTGTTTATAATGCGCTGCAGGTTTTCTGTTCTCTCTTTGACCTTTCTTTCAAGCTCCTCCTGGAGATGTTTTTTCTCGGTAATATCCCTGGTTACAGCGACTATTGCCTGTAACCTGCCTGTTTCGTCCTTTACTGGTGTGGCGTGGCTTTCCACCCATTTTATTTTTCCATCAAGGGTTTTAATCTTGAATTCAAGGGAGGATTGTTTTCCCTTTAGCAGCTCTTCCATAAAGGCACTGTATTGTTCACGATGGTCTTCATGAACAATTAACAGACAGCTTTTCCCCTTGATTGGTTCAACCGAATCCAGGCCAATCATCCTCAGGCCTGCAGGGTTCATATCAATAAGCCTTCCATCAGGAGATACTATCTTTACACACTCAGGCTCTTCGTTGAATATGGTTCTGAACCACTGTTCGCTTTTCTTTATCCTCTCCTGAGCCTCTATTTTTTCGGTAATATCCCTTACTATGGCAAGCACATACCTCTTAGAGCTTCCCTCTAAAAGGCTGAGTTCAAAGGGCCTTAGTCTGACCTCAACAGGAAACTCCCTGCCCTTTCGGTCCCGTGCAATCCACTGAAACTCCAGTGCCTTACCCTGAAGTGCCTCTTTAATGCGGGCTATAGCCATTTCAGCACTAAAGCCCTTGCCCATCATTGTCTCTGGAGGAAGGGTCTTAAAATCCTCTAATGTAAATCCATAGGTATCCACCACCTTCTGGTTAACATCAACCACAGCACCTGTTTCATCATGGACAAAGATCATATCAGGACTGTTGTGAAATAGGGCCTCCAGATACTGTTTTGTCTGGTTTAGCTCGTCGTAGCGTTCCCTGAGCTCTCCTTTAACGGTCAGGAGCTTTTTGTTAATGGCATAGGTTGAGAAAAACAGAGCCACTAAAAGACCAATCAATACTCCCAGGAGAACATAAAGCCATTTTGGCACATAGTAGGTCTTTGGAGTGGAAAGCCACCTGTCAAGGCTCTGGTAGTAGGGGGAGTCTCTGTCTTCTTTGAGCCTTTTTAAGTGGCTGTCAAGGAGGGCCTTAACCTTTAAGCCAGCCCTTTTTGAGAGGGCAAATTTAATCTTTACCGGTGAAAAAACAATCGGGGTGGGCTCTACCAAAGGGTAACTGGAGATTTTCTGGGATTCAAAAAGACGGTTAACCAGTGCTGCATCAGCCTCTCCCTTTGTGATGGCCTCAAAGAGCTCCTCGTAACCCCTGTAATAAAGGGGGTTGATGGTTATCCCGAAGGAGCTTACGGTCTTTAAAAAGGGCTCAAGATAGACATCACCTTCAAGAAGGGCAACCCTTTTACCCTCCAGGTCTGGAAAGGTGCTTATTTTGAGGTTGTGCCTTTTACAGATTATTGCCCAGTTTACTATTACATCCTCATCAGTGAAGAGTGCCCACCTTGCCCTTTCAGGGGTGTAGGCAATAGCGGTCTGAATGTCTATGACACCCCTTTTAAGCAGTTCAAGACAGTCTTTCCACCTGCAGGCCCTGTAGGTTAGGTTGAGGTTTTCCTCCCTGGCAATCTCCTTGAGGATGTCTATGAACAGACCCTCAGGTCTTTCAGGGTCTTCAAAAAACACAAGGGGCGGGTTCTGGTATATGCCAACGGTCAGTGTCCTTTCAGCCCTGAGGGGAAGGGCGGTAAGAAACAGGAAGCTGAGAAGTAAGGCTATGGTTGTTATGGACCTACACACCAGGGGGCTCCTTCAGGGGGTCGTCAGCCACAGGCTCAAGGCCTGCCTCAATGAGCTGGTTTCTTAGCTTTTTGATGGTTTCCTTGAGCTCGCTCATCCTTACCTCACGGCCTGCCATCAGGTTTACCGCCCTTTGAAGCTCAAGGGTTCTTTCCTTTACCCTTTCTTCAAGCCCACGGGCATGATTTTTTACCCTTTCATAGAGCAGGGCATTATGAAGGACAAGGGCAAGCTCTCCTGAGAGTGTTTCAAGCATTTCATATTTCCCCTTGATTTCCACCCTGTGTCGCCAGCCAATGCCAACCACACCAAGGGTGCTGTCTTTCTTAACCAGAGGGATAGAGATAAAGGAGACCATGCCGAGGTCTTTACAGTGCTTTAATAACTGAATGGGAGAGTTCTGCATATCTTCGGCAAAGACTATCCTCCTTTCTGATGTGGCCTTTCCACAGAAGCATTCTCCAGGCTTTATCTCCTCAGGGGGTGGTGACTGAACTCCAATATAATCTGTAAGTCTGAGGGTGTCTTCCTGTTTTAGGAAAAACTTTATAACATCAGCCCCTAACAGGGCCTTTACCTCTTTAAGCACAATTGATACAAATCTTTTGAGGTCCAGCGTTTCCTGTGCCTGAGTGATTATTGTGTTGATTATCCTTAGCTGTTCGGCCTTTTTTGTAACCTCCTTCTGTATTCTTTTTAGTTCTGTAATGTCCTTGGCAAAGTGCACACCACCGATTAACCTTCCCTCAGGGTCGTAAACGGGAGAGACCGTTACGAGCAGTATTTTGTCGGTGTTTTTGTATTGAACCTCTTTTGTGCAGGGTTTCTCAGCCTTCATAGCCAAAACATGGGGACATTCAGGCCAGGGCTCTTTGCTTCCATGAAAAAGCTCGTAACATTTTTTACCGATTATTTCTTCAACGGGCCTGTTGAAGAATTCCCTGAAGGCACGGTTTGCTTTCACAATATTAAAATCTCTATCATGAACAGATACAAGGTCTGATATTGAGTCAAAGGTGAGTTCCCACTGTTTCTTGGCATCACGGAGTATCTGCTCGGTTTCCTTTAAATCGGTTATGTCATAGCCTGTGCCAATAATGGCAGCTCTTCCCTGATAGATTATCCTGTCTGCTGAAAAGTCCACCCATCGGGTTCGGCCATCCTTGGTGATAATCTTAAAGGAGTAGTTCTTGGGAGGTGTCTCACCCTTTAGCCTTGCAAGCCCCCTCTGTTTGACCATCTCTCGGTGCTCGGGATGGACTATTTCATAAAACCTCATCTTCTTTGCTTCCTCAAGGCTATAGCCCGTAATCCTTTCAAAGGCAGGGTTAACATAGATAAACCTTTCTGCTGTGATAAAGATGCAGGTAGAGGTGGTTTCAGCAATGACCTTGAAAAGGTCACCTTCTTTGATACTTTCTGGTTCAACCATTTAGCTACCCCCCTTCATTATAACCGAAAAGGGCTGTTTTTAGAAGATGATTATCAACAGGGCAGGCAATGTGATAAGATATACCAAAAGTGAAGGAGGTAGATAGGGTGGAGCTATTGATCTTTGACCTTGATGGCACCTTGATTGACACAGCCGAAGACATAAGGGATGCACTCAACCATGCCCTTTCTCCCTATGGTTATAGTAGGTTGAGCACCGAGGAGACAAAAAGACTGGTTGGCGATGGTGTGCCAAAACTGATAGAGAAGATTATTGGCAAAGGGAAAAGGGAGTTTGATGAGATAAGGGAAAGGTTTCTCAGCTACTACACTGCCCACATCGCTGATAAGTCAAGACCCTACAGAGATGTGATAGAGACCCTTCAGAGGCTTGAAGGATACAAAAAGGCGGTGGTTACCAACAAAAAGGAGGCACTTTCTGTTGAGCTGCTTGAAAAGACAGGCCTTTATGGTTTTTTTGACCTTGTAGTTGGGGCTGATACCACCGCTGAGCAAAAGCCCTCCCCTGTGCCTGTAAGATATGTGCTTGAGAGGCTCAATGTAAGACCCGAGCAGGCCCTTATGATAGGAGATGGCCCTACGGACATAGAGGCTGGTAAAAGGGCAGGGGTGAGGACAGTTGCAGTTGGCTATGGTTTTAAGGAGCTCACACTCCTTGAGGGTGCTGACTATGTTATAAGGGACTCTATAAAGGAGCTTATTCCTCTTTTAGAAAGGCTTGGGGGCAAAGCAGGCTGATTGCTCGCAAGGGGGTTTGGTGTTCTATGCTTCACTCTTCAAAGAACACAAACTCAACCCTTCTGTTTTTTGCCCTTCCCTCTGGTGTATCATTGGGTGCAACAGGTCTTGTGTCAGCAAAGCCAGCAATGCTCAGTTTCTTGGGGTCTATGCCCTTTGACTGGGTGAGAAACCTGAGCACCGAGACAGCACGGGCTATGGAAAGCTCCCAGTTTGAGGCATACTTGCCGTTACTTATGGGAATGTTGTCAGTATGTCCCTCAATGGAGACCCTGTTAGGAAACTTCTTTATTAGCTCGGCAATCCTGTCCAGGACTGGATAGGACTGGGGTTTAAGGGAGGCATCGCCAGGCTGAAAGAAGAGCCTGCCCTTTACCCTCAGTATCACCCCTCGGGGGGTTGACTCAAAGTTTATATCATCCTGAAGCCCCCGTTCCTCAATCATCTCCTTTATATCGTCACTGAGCTGCTGGTTAATTCCTCCAGCTCCCTTTGAAACAGGCAGGTCAAAGTTGGCAGGCGTTGAGGACTGCTGAAACATACCTGTGCCTACAGGCATAAAGCCCAGTGCCTGCTGTATGGAGCCCATGGCATCACGGAATTTTACGATGTCCATGGTGGCAAAGGATAAAAGAAGAATAAAGAATGTAAGAAGCAGGGTGGCCATGTCAGAGAATGTGGCCATCCATGCTGGTGCACCCTCTCCTCCTCCGCCACCGCCTTCTTCTTCAGCCATGCCTGTGACCTCCTTTTCAGGTTTCAAAGGGGCGAAGCCCCTTTGAGGGACTCCGTCCTCAAACTCCCCAATATCAGGCTAAAAGGTTTTAGGCTTAAGTCTGAAGTTATTGTACCCTGTGGCCTTAAGCCTGTAGCCTGTAGACTTTGAAAAGAAGGGGTTCCAAAGGGGCGGAGCCCCTTTGAGTAATTAACTCACCGACCCCCTGATTGGAGATTTACTTGACACTT
>CAZIIE010000128.1:0-4926 GCA_964539375.1 uncultured Nitrospirota bacterium
GAGGAAAATAGCACTAATAACCCTTCTACTTACAGGGCTTTTCATCTATTCCTGCAGTAACAAAAAACTAAAAAAGAAATACCCTGTGCTTGGCAGGGAGCCGGTGAAGGATGTGTTTGTTTGTGAAGACCACTCCGAGGTCCTTACTCAGTGGGCAAAGAGGGGGTTTAGAGACATAACGGTCATTCACGTGGATGCCCACGATGACCTTGGGTATATTGAAAAAGAAAAACTCAAAAGGATTAAAAAACTAATTGATGAAAAAAACTGGAAGGAACTTGAAAAAGAGAGGGACCTGGGAGCAAAGGGGCTTTACACACTTGCTAATTTTCTGTATGCTGCCACACACACAGGCATAGTTAAAAAGGTTTACTGGGTGATGCCCTTTGATTTCTTCCTTCATGCAGGTGGAGGAGAGAAACTGAGAAACTTCCTCAAGATAGGTGGCGGCTCCCTTATGAACCCCCTTGAGGTGGAGGCAATGAAGATGCAGTTTGGATGCCTTACCGGGACCCTTAAAGGGGTTGACATAAGTATATGTGGCCCGGAAACCCTTCCTAAGATAGGCACTCCGGTGGTGCTTGACATTGATACAGATTTCTTTCCCACCTATTCACTTGAACGAAACTGGACAAAGCTTCAGGGGATTAAGGCGTTCTTTGATGCCCTTTATGCAAGAAATCTCATGATCAGGTATGTCGATGTTACCTATTCAGTGAATAAGGGTTACTTAAAGCCCATTCACCGCTGGCTGGTAGATGTTATAAAGGGCATTTTAGAAAAACCAGAGATCATAAAAAGCCCCACCCCTCCGGAGCTATGGGCTGAGCTTGATGTGATTGATTACGCACTGATAGCCAGGAAACCACAGGAGGGAGAAAAGACATTGAAAGAGGCTTTAAAGAAATATCCGGAAAACCTTTCCCTTATGGCCTACGATGCCTATTACAGCCTAATATACCGTGGCGACTACGACACTGCCCTTAAAAAGGCCGATGGGCTTTGTGGTATGAAGACAGAGTATTGTTATCTCCTTGTTTTCCTGGGAAAGGTGGTAAGAAATGGTAAACATCCTGAAAGGGCAGAGCCCTTTTATCTTAAGGCAATTAAGCATATGCCAGAGAACTTCTATTTTCTTAGAGAGTATGGAAAGTACCTTTTAAAGATGAAACGATATGATGAAGCCATTAAATATCTAAAAAAGGCGGTCTCACTGGAAGATGATATGTATGTGTGGCTAAGGCTTGGTGATGCTTCTTTTTGGGCAGGTAGAAAAAAAGAAGCAGCCAGGTATTATGAGAATGCCCTGACAAGGTATGAGCCCCTTGTGGGAATCAATCTGAGTAAAGAAAACGGAGACAGCATCCAGAGGATGATGGAGTACTTCAGGGCCAAAGGAAGGGATGACCTTGCCCAAAAGGCAGGATCGATACTGATTACCGAAGGTGGTAGGCTGAGGTGAGCCTTGTAAAAGGCATCTATAATAGATTTAAAAGCGTAAAGACCACCGCCTTAATCTTTGGCTCGCTGATTGTGGTTTATTTTGCAGGTCTTGTTATCCCCCAGAAGGGGCTATTTTCTTCATACAATGAATACCAGAACTGGCTTCAAAAAAGCCTGCTGTACAGATTATTTGATCAGCTAAGTCTTACAGACATATACCTTTCGCCAATTACCATAGTTCTGCTTGTGTTGTTTTTCTTGAACCTGATAGTGGTGGTTGGCGAAAGGACCAGGGTGGTGCTCAAGAAGGTTTACATCACATCCTCGCCAGCCCTGATGAGCCCTGATGATATAAAAAAGAAAAATTCCCACCTGACGATAGAGATGTCTGGTTCTTCAGAGTCTGTCATAATGGGAGTTTTGAAGACTTTGAAAAGAAACCGCTGGAAGGTCATCTCTTTTGATAAAGGGGGAAGGCTGTTTGCAATGAAAAACAGGCTTTCTCCTTTTGGCTTTGTACTTTTTCATCTGAGTTTTCTTTTCTGTCTTGTTGGTGGTCTGCTCATTACTTATACAAGATTTTATGGCTATCTGACCATCACAGAGGGGCAGAGACTGGCTGATGCAAGAAAGCACATTACAAAGGTCGTAAGAAAGCCAAAGATACTAAAAGAGCTTCCATATTTTGGGTTGAGTCTTATCAGGGTTGAGCCCCATTACAAAAACGATGTGCCTACTGACCTGTTTGTATATCTTGATGTTCTATACAATGGCAGGGTAAAGAGAGAGGTGCTCAAGGTGAATGAGCCTGTAAAAAGGGGGGCTCTGAGCCTTGTTGTGCAGGATATATGGCTTGCACCACTTATGGTTTTAAGGGATGAGCAGGGCAGGATGCTGGATGGCGCTTATGTGGCACTTAACCTGCTTCATGGACAATGGGATTCCTTCTGGTTTGACACACTTAAAGGCTACAGGTTTCATGCCCTGTTTTTTCCTGATTATGTGGAAAAAAATGGGATAGAAAGCACAAAAAGCATTGTGATAAGAAATCCAGCCCTTCACCTGAGGGTGGAAAAGGACGGAAAACCAATCTCGGAGGGCACACTCAAACCAGGGGAATTCTTGAGATTTGCTAACTACAGCATCTCCTTTGATGGATACCGTTACAGCGTGTATCTGAATGTAATAAGAGAGTATGGCAAGGTACCATTAATAGCAGGTTTTGTGCTTGCTCTTGCAGGGCTCCTTATGAGGTTGATATTCTACCAGAAAAGGCTATGGGTGGCTGTTTCAGGTGCTGATGGCTCAACAGAGGTGCTTTTGTATGGCAGAAGTGAGTATTTTAATCTGAGCTTTTCAGAGGAGCTAAGGAGTCTATCTGAAAGGATAAGGGAGACAGTGAAATGATAAAAAGGGCATTGGTATCTGTTGTTCTTCCCATTGTGGTTGCCTTCGGGCTCTGTTATATTCAGTCTCCTCGGGCAGGTGCCTATCTAAGGTATCATTTAGGGCTTTATGACCTGAAGAAGGAGGAAAAACTCCTGCGAAAGACCATAAAACAGTTTAACATAGATTATGCAACGGTATTCAACACAGGCGGCACCACCTATGTGCTTGATGAATACCCTGCTGCAAACCTTGTAAAACGAAGGACCTATCAGGAGGCAAATATCTGGGCAGCACAGGGACTTGTACTGGTCTATGACAGGGACAAAACCATTATTGAGGGGATAAGGTTTTACGGGCCCTTCAGGGCAGTGGTGGTAGCAAAGGAGTTATGGTTTATTAATTTTCAGGACATAAAGACGAGGAAATATCTAAGCCCCCTTAAGGCAGACAGGATAAGGGTAAGATACCTGATGAAAAAGGTGCCCGGGAAGGGCTGGATTGTTCAGGACTATGAGGTCTATTCAGACAAAGAGAAGGTAAACACAGAGGTGGACAAGCAATGGTAAGGCATGTAATCAGGGGACTCTGGGTGTTTGTGATTTCATATGTCCTTTTCAGAATCTCTGGGATATCTACAGAGTCCTCAGGGGGATTCTTTAAGACCCTTTACAGCGCCTTTGTGATTGTGCCCATAGCACTAATTATTGTACTCAGGTTTTATCAGTTTTTCAGGGTAAGGAGACTCTCGCATCTGATAATTGACATCGGGCTTGTTGTGCTTCTTTCAGGGCTTGTGGTGGGGTATCTTTATGCAGATATCAGAGAGATGGTTTTAACCGTTGGGCAGGTCTACAGGACAGACCGTCAGTACCCTCTTGAGAATGTGCTTTACAGGGGGCCCAGGGCCGCAGAAAACTGGTTTTTGATAAAGTTTAACCGTGCCATCGCTACCTTCAGTAAGGATGGTAAAAAACTAAATACCCTTGTGGCCGATTTTGACTTTTACAGAGATATGAAGGCTAAGGCAGAGAGGCTGACCTTAAGAAGGGGGTTTTTCAGGCCAGGCCCCGGGGGGATGCTTTTTGGTATAAGGGATTTCGGGTACTCAATGCATTATCTATTCAGCTTTCAGGGGGCCGCTGATGAGGCATTTGTGGCGCTTAAACTTTTCCCACCAGGCAACGAAGACTACTTCAGGCTGGTCTTTTCTCCTCATACCTATTACATAAGTTATCTACCACAGAGAAAGGAAAGGCCCATCAAACTAAGGATTGCAAGAAACAAGGACCTTATTTACGACAACTACATTGGTTTCCATGAGCCGGTAAAGTATGAAAAGGCAACCCTGACCTTTACAGAGGCAAGGAAATGGACAAGGCTTGTTGTGGTCAGGGACCCAGGGGTTTATATTGACCCTGTCTCCGTGGTCTTTTTTATTGCAGGGATAATACTGAGGCTGAAAGGGCCAAGGCAGGCTGATGCGTAAAGGTGGTTTGATAATCCATATAGTTCTGTTCGTTGTCTTTTTGCTCTGTTTTATTTTCATAAACCAGGGTGCAAGGGCAAAGAGGCATTATCCTGAAAAAGGATCGCTCAGGTTTTACCGGGTAAGCAGGGAAGTGGATGTCTACAGGGTATACAGGATGTTAAACCTCAAAGGTGTCAGGGTGGTTCATCTGAGTAATACCCTTGGTATGCAGGAGTTTTATCCTTCTGAAGAGACAGAACCCATCGGTTATCCTGTGCCTGTCAGGGATGTGCTACCACTTTATGAGGAGGGGCTTAACTCAAGTAATTTTCTATTTATAGCATCAAGGGCCGGGATGCTGAGAAGGGTTTACAATATACTGCCACCATCTGTTTTCAGACTGATGAAGGAGCGCCTGATGGGTGAGTTTCAATACACGGTCAAAAAAGGAAGGATTGTCGGATTCGTAAGAGACATACCTCAGGTTATCACAATGCTTGATAGAGCCCCTGTTATCAGAGAACCTGTGGTGTTGAATATCGATGCAGGATACTTTATAGAGGCACAGGATCCTATGAGGACAGTGGTTGAGCTGATAAGGCATTTCAGAGACATAAGGGCCGTGG
>CAZIIE010000129.1:0-4893 GCA_964539375.1 uncultured Nitrospirota bacterium
GTAAAGGTCTTAATGGTGCTTTTCCAGAACTGATTCCTCTTTCTGCGCTTCTCCGATTGTCTTACCCTCTTCAGGGCAGATAGGTTCTTCTTAGCCATCAAGCTCCTCCTTGCAAATTTTAGAGATAAATAATATACACAAAATCACTTTATTACATCAACCCCCATGTAGGGCCTCAGGGCCTCTGGCACCACCACAGTGCCATCCTTCTGCTGGTAGTTTTCAAGGATTGCAACCAGGGTTCTGCCTATCGCAAGGCCCGAGCCATTAAGGGTATGGACAAACTCGGTCCCCTTCTTTCCCTGCCTTCTGAATCGTATGTTTGCCCTTCGTGCCTGGTAGTCCTCAAAATTGGAGCAGGATGATATCTCCCTGTAACGGCCCTGCCCTGGAAGCCAGACCTCTATGTCATAGGTCTTTGAGGCTGAAAAACCGAGGTCTCCTGTGCAGAGCACCACCACACGGTAGGGAAGACCCAGTCTCTGAAGTATATCCTCGGCATCCCTTGTCAGTTTTTCAAGCTCATCGTAGGAGTCCTCGGGCTTTGAAAACTTGACAAGCTCAACCTTGTTGAACTGATGCTGTCTTATAAGCCCACGGGTGTCTTTACCGTAAGAGCCTGCCTCACGGCGAAAGCAGGGTGTATAAGCGGTGTAATAAAGGGGAAGGTCCTCTTCCCTTAATATCTCATCCCTGTGGATGTTTGTAACAGGCACCTCTGCTGTTGGGATAAGGTAGAAATCAGGTGGGTCTGCCACCCTGAAGAGGTCCATCTCAAACTTTGGAAGCTGCCCCGTGCCTGTCATTGTCTCACGGTTAACAAGAATAGGGGGAAAGACCTCTCTGTAGCCCTTTTCGGTATTCAGGTCAAGCATAAAGTTCATGAGCGCCCTCTCAAGACGGGCACCAAGGCCCTTCATCAGAGAAAACCTCGCTCCTGCAATCTTTGAGGCACGCTCAAAATCTATTATGTCAAGGCTCTCACCAATGTCCCAGTGGTTGAGGGGCTCAAAGTCAAACTCCCTGGGCTCGCCCCAGCGCCGAACCTCCACATTGTCATCCTCATCCTTTCCAACTGGCACTGACTCATGGGGTACATTTGGTATGTTTAGAAGAAAATCCCTTATCTGTGAGTCAATCCCTCTCAGTTCCTCATCAAGGGACTTAATCCTGTCTGAAACGGTCTTCATCTCGGCAATCATATCAGAGGCATCCTGCCCCTGCCTTTTAAGTCTTCCTATCTCCTCAGAAACGGTGTTTCTCCTGTTCCTTAATGTCTCAACCTCCTTGATCAGCTCTCGTCTCTTTTCCTCAAGCTCTAAAAAACCCTCAAGCCCGATGTCATAGTCCCTCTTTTTCAGGGCATCCTTTACAAGGTCAATATTTTCTCTCACAAAGCGGACATCAAGCATTGGGATTTCTCCTTTCTCTAAGTTTTGTATAATTATACAATAAATGGAGTGTTATTAAGTTATTGAGTTATTGAGTTATTGAGTTATTGAGTTACTGGGTGTAATTAATGAAAATTCAAAAAACACCTTTAATTAAAGAAATCATATTTTTACCCCAGAGGGGTTATAGCCATCTGGTAAAAAACGGTGAGGTGCTTGATGCAGAAATAATTGAGGCCTCGGAAAATGGCACCCTTACCCTCGCAACAAAAAAGGGAAAGCTCCAGGCCACTACAACAACCACCACCCTTAAAAAAGGTGCATTGGTGAGACTGCGGGCAGAGGTATCAAGAGGGCGACTAACCCTCAGGGTCATAGACTACACCTCTTTAGATGAACTGCTTTTAGAAAAAAAGATCAGGTCCCTTCTTCAGTCATTAAAACCCGAAGGTGCCTCATTAACACAGTTAGTTAGTGTTTCAAAAGAGGGGTCAGTGAAGGCTCTCCTTCCTGAATCAATAAAGCTTGAATCGATTATTAAATCTATTGAGACACTTATAGAAAATCCTGAAGATATAAAAGAGACCATCAGACAATCGGGCATCCTTCTGGAAAGTCACCTTAAACACAACCTTAAAGACCTGATAGACCAGGACCTCAAGGCAAATCTCTTAAAGATAAAAAGCCATCTTGAGGACATGGCAAAGGAAAAGGCTCTTCCAGAAGCCCTGAAAAGCCTGAAGGAAAGCACAGAGAGACTCCTTCAGACCATAGAGTACTTTCAGTTCAAAAGCAAACTGAACGATGCCCTTCAGCTCTTTTTGCCCTATGTATGGAGAGAGCTTGAAGATGGTAGCCTTGAGTTCAGAAGACAAAGGGGCTCTCCTAAAAAATTGCTCTATCATTGTATAATTAAACTTAACCTGATTAACCATGGAAAACTTCTGGTAATTGTTACACAGGAAGCGGAGGGCATTCACATAAGCATGTTTTCAGAAAAAACTAAACTTGGAGAACTCCTGCAGAAGCAAAGTGGACTGCTTAAAAAAAGACTCATTGAATCAGGTATCAGGCTTAAGAACCTGACAATAGAACAACAAAAAAGGCTTGAGCTCGTTGAAAGGTCATTAGAAAAGGGTCTAACCATCAGGGCATGAAGAAAAAGGAACAAATCAGGGCAGCTGCCTTAAAGTACGAAAGAGGCTCAGACAATGCGCCCCGTGTGGTCGCCTCGGGAAAGGGTGAGATTGCCCGAAAGATAATAGAGATAGCCCGAGAGCATGGCATTCCCATCCATCATGACCCTGACCTGGTTGAGGTGCTTACAACCCTTGAGCTCTATGAAGAGATACCACCTGAGCTTTACAGGGCAGTGGCAGAGATACTGGCTTATGTATACTTAACCACGAAAAAGGAAGGAAGTGTGTAGTTTTGAGTGTTGAGTTTTAAGTGAAAAAAATTAAGTCTTTTATTCAGTACTCAACACTAAACACTAATAACTATATTCCCTGCTTCATGGAATTAAATATTTGTTTGGGATTTAGAACTTTTATAAAGAGGAGGTTTGAACAATGGATTTTGGAATGAAAAACAGGCTCAACAAAATCTTTAACCCTGACACAGGCAAAACAGTTATGCTTGCCGTTGACCACGGCTATTTTCAGGGCCCCACCACAGGGCTTCGCAACTTCAAACAGACCGTTGACCCTCTGCTTGAACATGCCGATTGTCTCTTTGTAACAAGGGGTATGCTTCGTAACTGTGTTGACCCGAAGACCAGGACATCCATCTGTCTGAGGGTATCAGGGGGACCGAGTATCCTTGGAGAGCTCTCAAATGAAGACATAACAACAAGCATTGAGGAGGCAATCAGGCTTAATGCTTCTGGAGTTGGTATGTCCATATTCGTAGGTGCACCTAACGAAGACCGCACCATAGCAAACCTTGGCCGACTGGTGAACGAGGCAGAACGCTACGGGGTGCCCGTGCTTGCCATCACCGCCGTTGGAAGGGATATGGCAAGGGATGCCCGTTATCTCGGGCTTGCCTGCCGTATAGCAGCAGAGCTTGGTGCACATTTTGTTAAGACCTATTACTGTGAGGATTTCTACAAGGTGGTTGAGGGCTGCCCTGTTCCCATCGTGATTGCAGGCGGAAAAAAGATACCCGAGATGGATGCCCTCAAGATGACGGAAAACGCAATAAAAGAGGGAGCCCTCGGTGTTGATATGGGCAGAAACATCTTTCAGAGCGACAAACCAGTGGGTATGATAAAGGCTGTCAGGGCAATAGTTCACGAGGGTGCAACAGCCGAGGAGGCTTACAGGATATATGAAAGCCATTAGAGGCAAAAGGCTATGGGCTATAGGTGATTTGGTTAAAAGTAATTACCAATCAACCAATACACAAATATACCAATAACCCTTTTTCATGAAAGTAGCAGTTTATTACGGTAAAGACGATATACGGATTGAAGAGCGTGAAAGACCCACTGCCAGAGGTGGCGAAATAGTGGTCAAAATGCTCGCCTCTGGAATCTGTGGCACCGATATAATGCACTGGTATCGGAAGAAAAAGGCCCCCTATGTGCCAGGCCATGAAATGGCTGGCGAGGTGGTTGAGACAGGCCCTGAAGTTAAGGACATAAAGGTTGGTGACAGGGTCTTTGTCTCCCACCATGTCCCCTGTTTTAAATGCTACTTCTGTCAAAATGGTAAGTACACAGCCTGTGAGGCACTGCACAAAGGCAACTACTGGCCTGGTGGGTTTTCAGAATACATACTCGTTCCAGAGGAAAATGTCCGTTATGGTACCATCGTGCTTGATGAGTGGGTAAGCCCTGAAGAGGCTGTAATGATAGAGCCCCTTGCCTGTGTGCTTGAGGCTTATAAAAGGGTTGAGCCTGAAAGCCAGAGAAATGTCTTTATCATAGGCTCAGGGGTCTCTGGCATCCTTCATATACTCTATCTCAAAATGAAAGGCTCAAGGGTCGTTGCCACCGATATATCGGAGGAAAGGCTTGAATATGCCCTGAAGGCTGGGGCAGACAGTGTCTTAAGGGCAGAGTCCCTTAAACCTGAGCACCTAAGAGATATTTTTGACGGAAGGCTACCAGACACAGTGGTTGTGTGTGCAGGTGCAAGCACTGCTATTGAGCTTTCACTGAAATCAGTGGAGCGGCGTGGCACAGTGCTTTTCTTTGCCGTATCAAAGGAGGATATCAGCATACCATCGGTAAACTTCTGGCGTAATGAAATTAGCATACTCTTTTCCTATGGTGCATCACCAGAGGCACTAAGAGAGGCCTATGAATTAATTAAATCAAAAAAGATTGAGCCTGGCTGGATGATAACCGATTCCTTTCCTCTTTCACAGGCAAAGGAGGCCTTTGATACCGCATCAAGTGGAGGCAGGCATTTAAAGGTTATCTGCCGCCCTTAATCTTTCCCTTTATTTCCTCTAAGACTTCTATATAGCCTTTAAGCCTTGAAAATATCCCTTC
>CAZIIE010000130.1:0-4784 GCA_964539375.1 uncultured Nitrospirota bacterium
ATACTACATCATTGACCTTGAAAAACCAAAAAAGAAGGAACTGGAGAGGCTGAAGGCATGGAGATTTAACTGTCTCAGCATCGTTGCTGCCCTCGGTTATGGACATCTTCCTGTGGTTGCCTTTAAAAGGGCCATTGGGCTTTTGGGGCCTGAAGGGCTTGTGGTCTGCACAATGAGGCAGAGGTTTCTTGACATGTCCTTTGATGAGCCCTACGCAAAGGCCATAAGGGAGACCATTTTCTCCCCAGAACACCAGATACTTCACATAGAAAGATACCGTCACAGGCTCTCCATTGACGGAAGACCAATAATATACGCAGTGGTTGTCTTCAGGAAGGGCTGACCATTAAGGTTTAGCCTTTGTTGTAAAATCTTCTTTCTGCTCACTACTCAGGATGAAGAACAGAACCTGGTAATCTCAAATACCTGAATTGTGATATCAATACCCGCTTTCCCCTGCGCTTCGTGTTAGTGGACATTCTTCTTTTTCAGGGGCAGAATCCTTGCTCCTGTCTCAAAAATGCTGTCCCCTTATCTACCCTTTCTGGTTTAAGAGAGTTACTGAATATAGACAGACATCCACTTTAATTTGACAGAAACAATGAAAACATTGTATTTTATAAGACTAAATATTTTACAGGGCCGCTAGCTCAGTCGGCAGAGCACCGCCCTTTTAAGGCGGGTGTGCGGGGTTCGAATCCCCGGCGGCTCACCAGGAAAGAGGTCGGTAGTTGGAAGTCAGACCTCTTTACTGCGTCCCCATCGTCTAGCCAGGCCTAGGACACCGCCCTTTCAAGGCGGTAACACGGGTTCGAATCCCGTTGGGGACGCCAATTTTTTCCTGTCGAAATGGTTTATACCGGCCACATAGAACTTCAAACCAGAGGCTTTACAGACATCAGAGACATAACCCCTCAGGTACATGAGCTTGTAAAAAGATCAGGTATAACCAGTGGGATTGTCAACATATTTTGTCCTGGTTCAACCGGCTCTATTACCACAATTGAGTATGAATCTGGTGCAATAGAAGACCTTCGCAGGGCTATTGAAAAGATAGCCCCATCAGACATCCCCTATGAGCACAACCGTCGCTGGGGAGATGGTAATGGGTTTTCCCATGTGAGGGCTGCTCTTATGAAACCATCGCTTACCCTTCCCATAATAGATGCCACAGTAGTTCATGGAACCTGGCAGCAGATAGTGTTTATTGATTTCGACAACCGCAGCAGACACAGAAAACTGATAGTTCAAATCGTTGGTGAATAGTTATCCTGGTAGCAGGGAAGACCTGAGGTTTCCCTTCAGCCTGCCTGTAGATTTGTCCTGTGCCTGAATATATGATAAGATGAAAAAAAGCACAGTTGTAATAACTAAATCCCGAAAGGAGGGGTGGTTATGAAGTTTTTAGTAGCCTGTGATGGTCAGAGACATTCCATTGAGGCAGCAAGGTTTCTTACGAGACTTGATATTACAGAAGATGACGAGATAAGACTGCTTCATGTAATAAACTTTGTCCCTCTGCTTCATGATGTAGAAGACTACAGCGAGGTCATATTCAATCTTAAACAGGAGGTTGCACCAAAGATACTCGATGAGGTAATGGATATTGTAAAAGACACCCCTGCGGTGCTCAGTACCTCTGTGCTTGAGGGTGATACGGTGCAGAAGATACTGGATGCTGCAACAGAGTGGGAGGCTGACCTTGTAGTGCTTGGCTCAAAGGGACTCAGGGGGCTTAAGTCGATACTTCTTGGAAGTGTTGCAAGAAATGTGGTGGTAAAAGCCGGTATGCCTGTTTTAGTTGTGAGGGAAAAACAATGGGATATAAAGGATAAAATAAAGATACTCTTTGCCACAGATGGCTCAGAATATGCTGACTCAGCAGCAGAGGTCCTGAGGGGGGTGCCCTTTCCAGATGATTCAGAGGTCACCATAATCCATGTTATCCAGTCAGCGGTTCACGATATACCCGAGAGATTTTATATAGAGGTTGACGACCGCATGAAGCAACGGGTGGCAGACATCAGACAGAAGGAATTTGCACAGGCTGAAAGGATAATAGAAAGGACCCAGGAAATCCTTGGCGGAAGATACAAAAGCATAAAGACCGTTACCAAAGTGGGAGAGCCTTCCACTGAGATACTCTCGTTTGCAGAAAAGATGGGGATTGATATCATAGTTACAGGTTGCAGGGGACTGAAGGGCATAAAGGGTCTTATGGGGAGTGTGTCAAGGGATGTGATGCGTTATGCAAATTCATCCTTTCTGATTGCAAAGAGGTGCTGAGCTTCTGCCCTTTCCTTGACAAAGGATTTATTGTATATTTATCCTTATCAGGGAGGAAGAACATAGAATAATCAATGAACATAGACCGTCTGATAAGAAAAAATATCCGTTCACTTAAGCCCTATGAAGCTAAAGAGCTTAGGTGCGTGGCAAAGCTTGATGCCAACGAAAGCCCCTTTGAGTTTAAAGACCTGATCAGGGCTGCCCTTGATGTAAAGACCAATCGGTATCCTGACCCCCAGGGTCTGGCATTAAAGAAAGCGGCTGCAAAAAGATGGAAAATAAAGGCAGACAACATCCTTCTTGGTAACGGCTCTGACGAGCTGATTTATTATCTGATACTGACCTTTGGTGGGCCTGTAATGTATCCCACACCAACCTTTTCCATGTATGAGATTATCACAAAGACAATTGGTGAAAAGGCAGTGGGTGTAAGACTTGATAGCTCCTTTGACCTTAACACCGAAAGGTTTATAAAGGCCATAAAAAAACACAGACCAAAACTCATCTTTTTAAGCACCCCTAACAACCCCACGGGTAATTGCTTTTCCTCAGACAGGATATTTGCTATAGCCCGGGAAACCAGGGGGCTTGTGGTGGTTGATGAGGCATATCAGCCCTTCTCGAGCAAAAACGGCTTTGTTCCTTTCCTTGACAGCATGGAAAATCTGGTAATTATGCGTACTCTGAGTAAGATAGGGTTTGCTTCCCTGAGGGTTGGATTTTTGCTTGCTGACCCTGCTTTGATTAATGCTGTAAACAGGGTCAGGCTTCCCTTTAACCTCAACTCTCTCTCTCAGGCTACTGCAGTGGAGGTCTTCAGGAATTACACCTCTGTAATGAAAAAAATAAAGGACATCGTAAAGGAGCGAAATCGGGTCTATGAGGAGTTAAGCCGTATAGAGCCCATCACTGTATATCCTTCAGAGGCAAACTTTATACTCTTTAAGGTAAGAGATGCATCTAAGCTTCACAGGGCACTTTTTAAAAGGGGAATACTTATTCGTGATATGACCTCGCAGGTAAAGGACGCCCTCAGGGTGACCATAGGCAAAAGGGAAGAAAACGACCTTTTTTTGACTGCAATAAAAAGCCTCGTTAAATAGCCATTGCAATGAAAAAGTCAAATGTGGCTCTGCTATCGGTTTTCTCAAATAGCCTGCTTATACTTATCAAAATACTTGCCTATGGCTTAACAGGTAGCGTTAGTGTGCTTTCTGAGGCAGTCCACAGTGGTATGGATTTACTGGCTTCAATGATTGCCTTTTTCAGTATCAAGAAGGCCGAAAGCCCTGCTGACAGGGAGCATCCCTTTGGACATGGAAAGTTTGAAAACCTGAGTGGATTTATTGAGGGCTCCCTTATAGTGCTTGCAGCCGTACTGATAGTGTATGAGGCAGTAAAAAAGGCTATTAAGGGTATTGAGATTGTAAGTGCAGATGTGGCCCTGGGGGTGATGGCTGTATCGGCAGTGGTGAATTTAGTTGTTTCTTCATACCTTATGAGGGTGGCACGAAAAACCGATTCCCTTGCCCTTGAGGCTGACGCAAAGCACCTGAAGGTGGATGTGTACAGCTCTGCTGGTGTGTTTGCAGGGCTCTTTATTATTAAACTGACAGGCATCCATGTCATTGACTCCATTGTTGCTGGACTTATATCTTTAATCATTGTTTACGAGGGGTATGAAATAACAAGGAGGTCTATTGAGGGACTTCTTGACAGGTCTTTACCTGAGGAGGAGTTAGCCCTGATCAGGAAGACCCTGAAGAAGCACTCCCACAGGATTAAGGACTTTCACAGTCTCAGAACCAGAAAGTCAGGAAGTGAGAGGCATATTGACCTTCATATAACGGTCTGTCAGAACGAAAAAATATCAACCACCCATGAGACAATGGATGAGATTGAGCAGGAGCTTAAAGAGAGGCTTCCAAACCTGAAGGTCATTATCCATCCTGAGCCCTGCAGCCATCGGAGTGAAAACTGCCCTGAGGAGTGTTACTGGAACAAATACAAAAAGGGAAAACTCAAATAAACCAAAATTTCTAATAAATCGACATAACCCCTCTTACAAGCTCCATGGTCTCCTGTGCAACCTTTCTTGCCTTTTGTATTCCAGCATTAACGATCTCCTGAAGTTTTGCAGGATTTTCCGATAGCTCTCTTCTTCTTTCCCAGAGAGGCTCAAGCACCCTGAACAGGTTTTTAAGAAGCACCCTTTTACAGTCAATACAACCAATGGAAGCGGTTCTACAGCCTTCAGCCACCTCTTTGAGTTCCTGCTCGGAGGAGAATATCTTGTGAAGCTGATAGACAGGTGATTTTTCAGGGTCTCCAGGGTCGGTTCTGCGTTTCCTCTGGGTGTCGGTGACCATGGTAAGTATCTTCTTCTCCACCACCTCGGGAGGGTCATTAAGGTAAACGGCATTATCATAGCTCTTTGACATCTTTCTACCGTCAAGCCCTGTTACCTTCGGAAACTTTGTAAGTAAGGGCTCAGG
>CAZIIE010000131.1:0-4738 GCA_964539375.1 uncultured Nitrospirota bacterium
GGGTTTCATGTGTTTTCTCATCAGGATTATATGTCCAGGATTAGAGGGGGGCATAATTTCTACCAGATAAGGTTTTCCGATAGACCTGTTCACAGCTCTAAACAAAGGGTTGACCTGATTGTTGCCCTTAACCTTGAGAGCATAGAAATCCACAGTGAAAGGCTGAACGAGCAGGGCATGGTGGTCTATGATGGAGAGTTTATTAAAAGGCGGTTTGACTCACCTCTTTTTCTTGATGTTCCCTTTGAGGGTATTTCAAGGGAAAAAACCGGAACCACTGTTATGGCAAACACGGTAGCAACCGCCTCTGTGCTTGGGATGCTGGGGATGGAGCTTGATATATTTGAGCAGGTCATCAGGGAGACCTTTAAGAAAAAGGGTGATGAGGTAATTTCTAAGAACATAGAGGCTTCAAGGGCAGGGTATGATTATGCTGTTACAAAGTGCCTTAGATGTAATTTTTCAGTCCCCCTGAAGGCTGGAAGTAGCAGGATGCTTATAAATGGAAATCAGGCAGTAGGGCTTGGCGCTGTTTCAGGTGGATGCAGGTTTTATTCTGCCTATCCCATGACACCCTCAACTGGAATAATGATATACCTTGCTTCAAAGGCAAAGCAACTGGGCATTGTGGTGGAGCAGGCAGAGGATGAGATTTCGGCAATCAACATGGCCCTTGGGGCATCCTTTGCAGGCCTCAGGGCAATGACCGGCACCTCTGGCGGTGGCTTTGCCCTTATGGTGGAGGGGCTCTCCCTTGCTGGCATGACCGAAACACCTATTGTTATTGCTGAGGTTCAGAGACCTGGGCCTGCCACAGGGCTTCCAACCAGAACCGAGCAGGCAGACCTTCTTTTTGTGCTTCATGCTGGCCATGGAGAGTTTCCAAGGGTGGTCTTTGCCCCTGGTACTCCAGAACAGGCCCTTTATCTAACGAACAGGGCCTTTGAACTGTCCGAAAAATACCAGGTGCCGGTACTGATACTTTCTGACCAGTACCTTGCTGACTCCCAGTGGAGTTATGAGGGCCTTGACCTTGACAGGCTTGTGTTTAATGACTATCGTGTCAGGAAGGAGAACTTTAGGATCCTTAAGGAGTATAAAAGACATGCCATCACTGAAAGCGGGGTATCTCCTCTGGCAGTTCCCTCCGAGGCTGAGCATGTGGTGGTCACCGACAGTGATGAACATGATGAGGAAGGTCACATTATAGAGGACAGTGTGACGAGGGTTAGGATGGTGGAAAAGAGATTGAGAAAACTTAAGGCCCTAAGAAGGGAGATATCTCCACCGATGTTTTATGGCACCGAAAACCCCGAGTACCTGCTTGTGGGATGGGGCTCCACCTACGGCCTTTTAAGGGACTGTGTTGACATGCTGAGGGAAAGGCTTTCCATCGGGTTGTTACATTTTAGCGAGCTCTACCCCTTTCCAGAGGAAAGAGGTTTTCTCAGACTGATTGTTAATGCAAAAAAGACCATCCTTGTTGAGCAGAATGCTACAGCCCAGTTTTCCCGCTACTTCCGGGCAGAGACAGGCATAAGCTTTGATGAGCATATACTGAAGTACGACGGAAGACCCTTCATGATAGAGGAACTAACAGAAGAGGTCAGAAAGAGGAGCTAAGATTTAAGAATTTAGATTTCAGATTTCAGATTTCAGATTTGAGGCATGATGCGTGTATGATTAAAAGGGAAATTTATAGAGGACAGGAGCCTGCCTGGTGTCCTGGCTGTGGAAACTTCTCAATTCTTGAGACCCTGAAGGATGCCCTTTCAGAGCTTGAGATAAGACCCCATGAGATAACCATCGTCTCAGGCATTGGGCAGGCAGGTAAGCTTCCCCATTACATGAGATGTAACACCTTTAATGGCCTTCATGGAAGAACCCTTCCTGTTGCCACAGGCATAAGGCTTGCTAACCATGAGATGCATGTCATAGCTGTGGCTGGTGATGGTGACTGCTATGGTGAGGGAGGAAACCATCTCCTTCATGCAATAAGGAGAAACATCGGGGTAAAGCTCTTTGTCCATAACAACCAGATTTATGGCTTAACCAAAGGACAGGCATCGCCAACCTCTGAGGAGGGGATGCCCTCCAAGACCCAGCCCTTTGGCAGTCTCTCCGAGCCCCTTAATCCCATTGCCCTTTCGGTGGCTCTGGACTGTAGCTTCGTGGCTCGAGGCTTTGCTGGTGATAGGGAATATCTTAAATACCTCATGATGGAGGCAATAAAACACAGGGGTTTTGCCCTTGTTGATATCCTTCAGCCCTGTGTAACCTTTAACAGAATAAACACCTATCAGTGGTATGCCGAAAGGGTCTACAGGCTTGGCGATGATTACGACCCAACAGACCGTATGGAGGCATTCAGAACAGCCCTTATCTGGGGCGAGCGGATTCCAACCGGTATTATCTACAGGACAAACCGAAGGTGCTTTGAGGAGCAGATTCCGGTGCTGAAAGACAAACCCCTTAAAGACCTTGGCGGCCAGTCTCCAGATGTAAGGGAGCTTTTAAAGGAGTTTTATTGAGGGGTTATTGGTGAATTTTCAAGAAAACAGGAGAAAAATACTCTTAATAAGAATTATTGGCTGATAGCTTGATTTGACAATATCTGATAAAGAGGATAAAATTACTCCTAATAGTGGGGGCTTTACAATGCAGATTACCAGAGAGACCGATTATGCCATAAGGTGCATACTGTATCTTGCTGGAAAGGAAGGCGGAACAGCTGTGGTTGGAGACATATCAGAGGCTCAGCAGGTTCCCAAGACCTTTGCAGCAAAGATAATGCAGAAGCTTCAGAGGGCAGGGCTTGTCAAATCAAAGAGAGGTGTTAAAGGCGGTTACAGTCTTACCAAGCCACCCGAGGAGACCACCCTTTTAGAGGTAATAGAGGCAATAGAGGGCCCCCTTTCCATGAACATCTGCGTTCTTGACAGGGAAAGTTGCGAGAGGTCTTCCCACTGCACGGTTCATCCCCTCTGGGTGGAGTTAAGGGATATAGTGTCAAAGCATTTGAGCAGGTACAGCCTTAAAGACCTTATAGAGTAACCTCCCTGGGAGGGTAGAATCTTTAGAAGGAGGATGGGATGGATGAAGGAAAATGGCTATGATTATTCGGTGGTCAGGGGGTTTGCCTACTCGGCAATCTTCTGGCTTGTGGTTGGGCTTGTGGTTGGCCTCTGGCTTGCTGCAGAGATGGTGATGCCCTCACTCAATCTGACGCCCTGGCTTACCTTCGGAAGACTCAGAGTGGTTCACACCAACGGGCTTGCCTTCGGCTTTGGACTTGCAGGGATATTCTCCTGCACCTATTACATGCTCCAGAGGCTTACCAGGACAAGGATTGCCTTTCCTGGACTTGCAAGGTTTCATCTTTACCTATTTAACATTGCCATAGCCCTTGCTGCACTGAGTCTTTTTGCAGGCATGAACACCTCAAAGGAGTATGCAGAGCTTGAGTGGCCCCTTGATGTGGTGGTGGTCATCATGTGGGTCATCTTTGCAATCAATGTCTTTGCCACACTGATTAAGAGACAGGAAAAACAGATGTATATCTCCCTCTGGTACATCATTGCCATGACCGTCACAGTAGCGGTGCTTTATATTGTTAACAATTTAGAGGTGCCGGTGAACCTCTTTAAGTCCTATTCTGTCTATGCCGGTGCAAATGATGCCAATGTGGAGTGGTGGTATGGACACAATGCGGTGGGTTTTGTCTTCACGGTTCCCATCCTTGCCATGTTTTATTACTATCTGCCCAAGGCAACCAACCTGCCTATTTACAGCCACCGTCTTTCTATTATTTCCTTCTGGTCTCTGGTGTTTGCCTATCTCTGGACAGGCGCTCACCACCTGATGCTTACTCCCCTTCCTGAATGGATACAGACCGTTGGCATTGCCTTCAGTATCTTCCTGATAGCTCCATCCTGGGGCTCTGTGGTAAATGGTTATTATACTTTAAGGGGAAGATGGGACCTTATGAGGTCAAATTATCTGACCAAGTTCTTTATCTTTGGTATCACCTTCTATGGGCTTCAGACCGTTCAGGGGCCTACCCAGGGGCTTAGAACCCTAACTGCCTTTTTCCACTACACCGACTGGGTAATTGGCCATGTTCATATGGGAACAATGGGCTGGGTGACCATGATAATTTCAGCCTCCCTATACTACATGTTTCCAAGAATCTATAACAAAAAGGAGATTTACAGCATCAGGCTTGCAAATCTCCATTTCTGGCTTATACTGATTGGCCAGTTGCTCTACACGGTGACCCTCTGGATTGCAGGCATTCAGCAGGGTGCAATGTGGAAGGCAACAAATCCTGATGGCTCACTGGTTTACAGCTTTGTTGAGGTGGTGGCAGCTATGAAACCCTACTGGACATTAAGGCTTGTGGGCGGACTGGTCTATTTTGTCGGGATAGTGGTCTTTGCCTATAACCTTATTATGACAGCAAGGAAGGAACCTGAAGTGGTGCCCGAACCCCAGAGCCAGACTGCTTAGGAAAGGAGGTTAGCATGAATATAGAGGCCAAACCCATAACCTTTGCCATATTATCGGTGGTGGTAATACTTATCGGAACCTTTGTTACCATGTTTTTACCCCTCATGCTACCATCCACACAGCCCGTAAGTGACTATGTTAAACCCTATACGGCTGTGGAGCTTGAGGGAAGGGACATTTACATAAGAGAGGGCTGCAACAACTGTCATACCCAGACCGTAAGACCCCT
>CAZIIE010000132.1:0-4711 GCA_964539375.1 uncultured Nitrospirota bacterium
AATCCTTTTAAAAAGAGGTAATTTATGGCTCTTAAATATCTCTACAGAACACCTGCCCTTACTGAGGCAAAGACTAAAGAGCTCCTGAGGAAGTTCTCAGAAAGCCTTGAGGGAAGGCTCAAAGACTCTGTTAAATCAATTGAGACCGAGTTCTGCTTCTACATTGAACACACCTCTGAGCTTGATGATACTGAGCAGGATGTGCTCAGATGGCTACTTTCAGAGACCTTTGAGCCTGAACGGCTCACCACCGAGACATCGCTTAAGCCCGATGAAAAACAAATCCTCATAGAGGTAGGCCCCCGCATGAACTTTACCACCTCCTGGTCAACCAATGCTGTTTCAATTTGCCATAGCTGTGGTATTGATAAGATAAAACGCATTGAAAGGTCAAGGAGGTTTCTGATAATACTTAATGTTCTTCTTGATGAAAAAGACCGTAACTTATTAATAGAAAAGCTTTTACCCCTCATTCATGACCGTATGACCGAGTGTGTCTATCCTGAAAGGCTCAAAAGCTTTGACACAGGGATAAAGCCTGAACCTGTTTACAATGTGCCCCTCATTGAGGAGGGCAGAGAGGCGCTTGTCAGGTTAAATCGTGAGATGGGGCTCGGACTTGATGACTGGGATATTGACTACTACTATAATCTCTTTGTGAATGAGATAGGCCGAAATCCCACCAATGTGGAGTGCTTTGACCTTGGACAGTCAAACAGTGAACACTCCCGTCACTGGTTCTTCAAGGGAAGGCTCATTATAGATGGCATTGAGGCAAAAAAGACCCTTATGGAGCTTTTACAGGAGCCCCTTGAGCGTAATCCATCAAACAGTGTTATCGCCTTTAAGGACAACTCCAGCGCAATCCGTGGCTTTAAGATTGAGACCATAGTGCCTGAAAAACAGGACCTTCCAGCCCCTTACAAAAAACAAAACCCCCTTTATCATCTAATATTTACAGCAGAGACTCACAATTTTCCCACAGGTGTTGCACCCTTTCCAGGGGCTGAAACAGGCACAGGTGGCCGTATAAGGGATGTGCATGCAACAGGCAGGGGCTCCCTGGTGGTGGCAGGCACGGCTGCCTACTGTGTGGGAAATCTTCACATACCTGGCTATCCTCTGCCCTGGGAGGACCCCGAGTTTGAGTATCCCTCAAACCTTGCCACACCACTTCAGATAGAGATAGAGGCAAGCAACGGTGCCTCTGACTATGGGAACAAATTTGGCGAGCCTATCATTCAGGGTTATACCCGCAGTTTTGGGCTCAGGCTACCCGATGGTGAGCGAAGAGAATGGATAAAACCAATCATGTTCACTGGAGGCATCGGCCAGATTGACGACCGACACCTTGAAAAAGGACAGCCTGAAAAGGGGATGCTGGTTGTAAAGGTTGGTGGTCCTGCCTATCGTATAGGTATTGGTGGTGGTGCTGCCTCAAGCATGATACAGGGTGAGAACATTGAGGAGCTTGACTTCTCAGCCGTTCAGCGTGGTGATGCTGAAATGGAGCAGAAGCTAAACCGGGTTATCCGAGCCTGCGTGGAAATGGGAGAGAAAAACCCCATTGTAAGCATCCACGACCAGGGCGCTGGGGGCAACTCAAATGTGGTAAAGGAGATAATCTATCCTGCTGGAGCCCGCATTGAGATAAGAAACATCCTCGTAGGAGATGAAACCCTTTCGGTGCTTGAGATTTGGGGGGCTGAGTATCAGGAAAACGATGCACTTCTGATAAGGCCAGAACACCGAGAGCTCTTTGACAGCCTCTGCAGAAGAGAAAAGGTGCCCTACTCTGTAATCGGGGAGGTTACAGGAGATGGCTATATCATACTTCATGACTCCCTTGACGACAGCTACCCCGAGCAGCTTGAGCTTGAAAAAGTGCTCGGTAAGATGCCCCAGAAGACCTTCAGGCTGAAGCGGGTTCAGGGAAGACTTGAGCCCCTTAAAATCCCTGAAGGCACATCTGTGAAGGATGCCCTTGAGAGGGTTTTAAGGCTCCTTTCAGTTGGCTCAAAGAGGTTTCTCACAAACAAGGTTGACCGCTCGGTAACAGGCCTTATTGCGAGGCAGCAATGCACTGGCCCTCTTCAGCTAACCCTGTCGGATGTGGCTGTGGTGGCACAGAGCCACTTTTCTCTGACAGGTGCCGCAATCTCAATCGGTGAACAGCCTATCAAGGGGCTTATAAGTCCTCAGGCTATGGCAAGGCTCTCGGTGGGTGAGGCAATAACCAATATAATGTGGGCAAAGCTCACAGCCCTTACAGATATAAAATGCTCTGGAAACTGGATGTGGGCAGCAAAGCTACCCGGAGAGGGTGCAAGGCTTTATGATGCAGCAGTGGCACTTCGTGACATACTCATTGAGCTTGGCATCGCCATTGATGGTGGAAAGGACAGCCTCTCAATGGCAGCCCTTGTGCGTGGAAAAAACGGAAAAGAGGAGGTCGTTAAGTCACCTGGCACCCTTGTAATCTCAGCCTATGCCCCCTGCACAGATATCACAAAGACCGTAACGCCTGATATAAAAAGGCCAGGCGAAAGCGGCCTTATCTACATTGACCTTGGCAAGGGGAGATACCGCACTGGTGGTTCAGCCCTGGCACAGGTTTTCGGGCAGGTTGGCAATGAAACACCTGACCTTGAAGAGCCCGAGCTACTTAAAAAGACCTTTCAGGCGGTGCAGGAGCTTATTGACCAGAGGCTTATACTTTCAGGCCATGACCGTAGCGATGGTGGTTTGATAACAACTCTGGTTGAGATGGCCTTTGGCGGAAACTGTGGCATTAAGGTTGACATTGAGGCAGAGGGTGTAGACCCCGTGAGGGTGCTATTTTCAGAAGAGCTGGGAGTGGTCTTTGAATATCCCCTTGAAAGACAGGAGGATGTTTTAAGGGTCTTAGAGGCCCATGCCCTACCCTTTCAAAAAATAGGCATCACCACTGAGGAAAAACACATTGATATCCAGGTTGATGGTAAGGCCGTTCTTTCAGAGGATATGCTTAAGCTGAGGGCACTCTGGGAGGAGACCAGTTATCAGCTTGACCGTCTTCAGGCAAACCCCGAGTGTGTGGATGAGGAATTCAGGGTGATTTACGACCGTCCAGGCCCCCGATATCACCTGACCTTTGAACCAGAGCCCACGGCTCCTGAGATTCTGAGCGGCTCTTCAAAGCCAAAGGTTGCCATCATCAGGGAGGAAGGCTCAAACTCAGACCGTGAGATGGCATCGGCCTTTTATCAGGCTGGCTTTGAGCCCTGGGATGTCACAATGAGTGACCTTGTGGCAGGAAGAATCGGGTTGTCAGGGTTTCAGGGGGTTGCCTTTGTTGGAGGGTTCAGCTATGCCGATGTGCTTGATTCAGCCAAGGGCTGGGCAGGGGTTATCAGGTTTAACCCGAGGGTCTTTGATGAGTTTCAGAGGTTTTATAACCGCCCTGACACCTTCAGCCTTGGTGTATGTAATGGCTGCCAGCTGATGGCACTTCTTGGCTGGGTGCCCTGGCAGGGCATTGAAGACAGGCTTCAGCCAAGGTTTATCCATAACCACTCGGGCAGGTTTGAATCAAGGTTTTCCACAGTGAAAATATTACAAAGCCCTTCCATAATGCTACAGGGGATGGAAGGCTCTGTGCTCGGTGTATGGGTTGCCCACGGTGAGGGAAGGGCATACTTCCCCTCAGAGGGGATACTTAGAGAGGTGGTTGAAAAGGGACTTGCACCAATAAGATATGTGGATGATGAGGGAAACATAACCGAGACCTACCCCTTCAATCCAAACGGCTCTCCCCAGGGGATAACAGCACTCTGCTCACCTGATGGACGGCATCTTGCCATGATGCCCCACCCTGAACGAACCTTTCTTAAATGGCAGTGGGCCTGGATGCCAGAGGAACTTGACCGTAAGCTCAAGGCATCGCCCTGGCTTAGGCTCTTCCAGAATGCAAGAGCCTGGTGTAAGCAGGCTTAGGCCTCAAGCAATACCTTAAGAAGGTCGGCCCTTTTTGTCTTTACATGGTCAGCAACTATGTTTTTATAAAGGGCCTCCCGCACCTTTGGCTCAAGCCTTTCCTGTATGGCCCTGTTAATCTTTTTACCGGCCACCAGATACCATTTGGGGTATTTTTCTTTTTTTATAATCTTATTGATATCCTCTGCAATTGCCTTTACAATTTTTTTCTGTTTTTCGGTCTCCAGGTTATGAGGCTCCCCACTTCCTCCGACCTCTTTTCGTTCAGCCCCCATTCCAAACTGTCCCTCTTTGTCTGAAAGGAGTTCCTGTAGTTTCTTATGGGCCTCAATAATCTCATATTCATCAAGCATCTCAAGTCTCGGACTTTCCATATCATTCTTAGTCAGCCTGTAGCTTTTGAAATGACCAAGATCTGTAACGATTACAATCCTGTTCATGGCTTACTCCTTTTTGGTGGTTAAAAACTACTCAAAAAGACTGAATAGCTGCTCGGCCTTTGACTCAATATCCTTAGCAAGAGCCTCATGTTCCCTCTCTGTCTTTTTCAGCTCATCAGCGATGTTCATGGCTGCCAGAATCGCAGCCTTAAGTGGTGAAGTTCCAGGACTCTTTTCAAGGACCTCTTTAATCTTTCCCTCCACATATCGGGCAACCTCCCTTATGTATTCCTCCGAGGCGTCCCCCTTTATCTTGTAAGTCTGCCCCAGTATGTTTATCTCTACACTTGCCATAG
>CAZIIE010000133.1:0-4599 GCA_964539375.1 uncultured Nitrospirota bacterium
CCCCTGATACATCAAAATAAAACCATTGGTGCAGTTTTAAGAACACGAACCGGTGTAAAACCTGTGTTTGTCTCCCCAGGGCACCTGATAACATTAAAGGAGTGCATAGAGGTCGTGCTACAGTGCTCAAGATACCGCATCCCTGAACCCCTTCGCCTTGCAGACAAACTGACCCGCAAACTAAAATCCAGCCTCAGTTCCACTTCGTAAGTGGAACTAAAGGGGTTATCTGGTATAATAATAGAAATGCGTAGAAGGCTTTATTTAAGGGTTGGTGACAGGGTTGTTCATCTCAGATATCACTACTGGGGTGAGGGTGTTGTGGTGGAGGAGAAACACTCAAGCCTTGAGGGTGGTTTCTGCCTTGTTAAGATCAGGTTTGAAGACGGTGAGGAACGGTCCTTTATAAATGACCTTGACCATGAGTGCTGCTGTTACTACTCGGGAATAAGGCTTATATGTACGACTCTTTAAAAAAACATAATATGCATAGCGAGCGAATGTAATAAAAATACAATTTCATTACAAATACAATTTCAATACATAATGAAGCTACCCTGCGGTCTTTAGGCAGGGTAGCTTCATTAAAACCTCTGAGAGCCTGTGATGGTATTTATCGGTCCTTTAAATCTTTCTCATCCCTGTATTAAATCTTCAGCTATAGTAACTTTATCCCTCTTTAATCAGACAGTCCCTTTTAAGGTATTCCTTCAGAAACCGGGGCTTTACCCCTTTGTATAATCTGCCCTGATAGGTGTCTAACTCTTCAAACCTTCTGTCAATATCCCTTGTAATCTCATGTCTTGACCGGTCCCATCTTGGAGCAATAAGTATATCATCAGGTGCGGTGGCAAAAAGCCTCTGAAGCACTATATCTGGTGATAGCCTCTCTATAAACCTTACCACAAAGTCCAGATACTCATCGTACTGGAAGGTATGAAAGGGCTCCTCTCTGTAGTACTGCTCAAGTATGGTGTCTTTTACCACCTGAAGCTGGTGTATCTTCAAAAAACCAACTGGAAGGGCTGAAACCACCTCTGCCATTGCCATCATCTCATCAATGCTTTCAGTAGGAAAGCCGACGATTATATGGGCACCTATATGGATACCCCTACCCTCTGTGGCATAAACAGCATCAAGGAAACATTGAAAATCATGTCCCCGATTTATGTACTGAAGGGTCTTATCATAGATTGACTGAAGCCCGTACTCAACAAGGACAAAGTAGTCCCTTGCAATCTCCTCAAGAAGGGCAAGCTTTTCCTCATCCACACAGTCAGGCCTTGTTCCAATGGCAAGCCCAACCACAGAGGGCTCATTAAGAGCTTCATAATAAAGCTCTCTCAGCTTTTCCACCGGTGCATAGGTATTGGTGTAGGGCTGGAAATAGACTATGAATTTATTAGCCCTGTATCGTTTCTTCAGGTACTTTATTCCCTGCTCTATCTGTTCTCCAAGAGGTGTAACCGCACGGCAGGACTGGGGGCGGAAACTGTCGTTGTTGCAATAAATACAGCCGCCTATACCAACCGTTCCATCACGGTTAGGGCAGGTAAACCCTGCATCCACGTTTACCTTGTAAACCCTCTCTCCATAAAGCTCTTTCAGATATTGCCCAAAGGCTCTGTATCTACGCATGATTTAATATATCTCTTTTCTGTGACCTATTTTTAAGATATAAATCTCTCTTTTATCCCAATCAACATCAAATAAAACCCTGTAGTTTCCTATTCGCAATCTGTAATCAGCTATGGGATGATTTTTAAGATGTTTTATATTGGTTATATTCGGGAAATTAGCCAGCTCTTCAATTCCCTTTTTAATCATTGGTAAGTTATAACTTGCAATCCTTCTCAGGTCTTTAAGAACACTCTTTGCATAAATAATCTTAAACATCCAGTTTTTCCCATATCTCAGAATGAGAAAAGCTCTGGCCCTTCTTAATTTCAGCCCTTCTTGCCTTAAGTTCCTTTAATAGATTTCTGTACTTCTTCTTTTCTATTAAAAGGCTAACAAAATAGGCAACTTTTTCCTTATCCTCGTTGTCTAATATATCAATCACATCTAAACCCTGAATACTCATTTCAACCTCCAGCCTTCTTAAGTTTCTCTATTATTCTAACAAATTCTCCTGCTCTCTTACTGATGTTATCTGCCCTGAGGATATCCGAGGCAACAGCCACAGCCTCTGCACCAGCAGAAAAGACCTCTTTAAGTCTCTCAAGCCCTATCCCACCAATGGCAACAACAGGAAGCGACACCCTTTTTGTTACCTCTTTAAGCAGTTCCACACCCTTTGGCACATCGGCATCTGCCTTGGTAGTAGTCCTATATATTGGGCCAAAACCAATGTAATCAACTCCCTTTTTTTCAGCCTCTACTGCCTCCTTAAGGCTGTGAGTAGAATGTCCAATTATTGCCTCTCCCATGAACCGCCTTGCAACCTCTGGAGGGAAATCATCCTGTCCAAGATGAACCCCATCAGCCTCAACCGCAAGGGCAATGTCAGGATGGTCATTAACAATAAACACTGCCCTGTACTGACGGGTTATTACACGGAGTTTTTCGGCCAGATAGAATATCTCTCTGCGAGGAAGCTCCTTTTCCCTTAACTGAATCCACTTCACCCCACCGTCAAGCACTGCCTTAACAGTGTCCTCAATAGGCAGTGGACTCAGTTTTCTGTCGGTTATGAAACAGACGCCACCAAAAAGCATGGGAAGGAAAAGGTTAAGTTATTGGAAGAATTTTATCGTTTTGAGGCATCAAGGATAGTTATTCCTACAAGCTCTTTAGCTTTGTACCTGAGGAGAATTCCGTTTTCAAGCATTTCAGAATCAGTAGCCCTTTGGGGTCTTCTAAAACTTATATAAAGCACATCTGCCTCTCTGTCATAATCTATCCACATTTTTGTGTCAGGCATTTTTAGAAAATGGGGAATCATTGCATTTATCTCTTTCAATGCCCTGTTTATTTCTGCTGTTGCCAAACTATCACCTCCTTTTCTACCCTTAACTTACTCGTAAAATAAGCAGTGATAATAAACCCATCTCCACGATGTGTTTCTTTATATACCACTGCAAGGTATTTTCTTCTAAACTTCTTTAATGCAATCAAAGCATCTCTGTAACCCTTTATAACAAGATCAGGTGACTCAACGGTATTTAAGACATCATTATAATAACCTGCAAGGTCATCATGGTTTTCTACAATATGAATCCAACGCTCATCAGTCAATCTTATTGGAACATCATTAACTGATTTAACAATATCCATCTTTATAAAATTATACCACAGAGGCTTATAACAGGGCTGTCAGAACAACTACAGCCATAACAAACAAAAACACAGCCACACCAACAATATAGATTGAAAGGATTCCATCTTCAATCTCAGGCTGTTTTCTTTCCTTTCCTATGTAAGGCTTTTCAACCAGCCTGCCTCCATAGTAATTAGGCCCACCAAGCCTTATGCCAAGGGCACCTGCCATGGCAGCCTCTGGATATCCAGCGTTCGGGCTTGTGTGCTTACTGCCATCAGAAAGGAAGGTGCTTAAGGATTCAACAAAACTAATCCCCCTGAACAGGAGCTGAAGAAGGGCTGTAGCAAAGGCAATAAAAAGCCCTGTTATTCGGGCTGGGATAAAATTAAGCACATCGTCGCACCTTGCAGCAAAAAGGCCAAAGTGTCTGTACCTTTCGTTTTTATACCCCAACATTGAATCAAGGGTGTTTACTGCCTTATAAATAAATGCCCCTGGAAGGCCAAAAAGAAAAAAATAAAACATTGGTGCCACCACACCATCAGAGGCATTCTCAGCCACTGTCTCCACCGTTGCCCTGATTATCCCCTCTTCATTAAGCACCTTTGTATCCCTTCCAACAATTCCTGAAAGCCTTCGTCGGGCAAGCTCAATGTCATCGTCCCTCAGGCCCCTTAGCACCCTTAATGCCTCATCAGAAAGGCTCCTTAGTGCCAGTGAAAAGGAGCCCACAGCCCCGACAAGCAGGTCTGACACTGAAAGACCAGCCAGATCCATTCCGCCTGTAACAACAGCTATCAATCGGTCAATCAGGAAGGCTACTCCACCTGTTACTGTGACAACCACCACCACGGTGACCGCCCCTGCAGCCTTCTCAGTAGCATCGTCATAGGTGTATTTTCTTATCCAGAGCTCGGTAAGCTCTATCAGACGGCCAATCCATCTTACCGGATGGGGCATCCAGCGAGGATCCCCAATCAGAAGGTCAATAGCAAGGGCGACAAGGACAGGTTCTATGCTCATAGGTTTAGCTTACACTGAGAGACAATGTGATGCATTTTTTCCTGAATTTTTATTGAAAAGCCATCATCCTGCTGAAGGGCAGCCTCAAGGGCATCAATTATATCGTAATAAAGCCCCCATCCCTGCTTTTCAGATTCATACTGTCTCTTAATAAACCTTGGCTCAGCTTTTCTCCTTCTTATAAGCTCTCCAATCCTTCTAAAACCAACCTCCAGTAACTCCTCTGCCCTTTCATCATCACCACAGTCAAACATAGCTGCTGCCTTAAGTGTAAGCCTCAGAATTGAAACCGTAAAGGGCATGGCCGAGATAAA
>CAZIIE010000134.1:0-4598 GCA_964539375.1 uncultured Nitrospirota bacterium
CCTTTCTTCCTCTTCAAACCACCTATCTATAAGATACTCCTTTTCCTGCTCAAAGGCAAGGCACATCTGCTCCAGTCGGTGCTCAACCTCATCACCGGTGCTCTCCCAGGTCTCTATCACAAAGGATGCAACCTTACCAAGATAAAGAGGGGTCAGGGATTTTATAATATGCCCTGGGCTCATCAGTTTTTTATGGGAGGCAACGGCAAAGCTGTAGATTATCTCTGCCCAGACATTGTCAGGAAAATGAAACTCCTCTCTGGGTTTGTCTGCAAGAGAGCCAAGAAACCACATGAGCTCCCCTGGAAGTATTGACTCATACAATCTTCCAAGCTCTCTCACTCCAAGCCTGAACTTATCAAGCATTCCGTCAAGATTAACATTTATGGGCTCAAGCCCAACCGTGTAAACAAACCCAAAGGTAGGCACAGCCTCCGAACCCTTTATCTTTCTCCACACATCCTCATACTCCTCCATCAGGCTCACAATGGTGTTTACCACCTGATGAAGCATGGCACTGAGGTCAGCCCCAGGGTCCTTTGGGTCGTGAATCTTTGCACCAAGAAAGGCCTGGCATATCTTGAAATCATTTGCCACCGCAGTGGTGGTCATCCAGATGTCAATTCCATAGCGGGCAACATCAGTGTCCCAGACATCCTTTGTCAGGTAAAAGGATGCAAGCTTTCCTGAAAATCCAAAATCCCCTCCGATAGGCTGACGGATTCTTTTCCCGTAAAGTGCTCGTGTTATAGGATAGACTATGCTATTTGTGATGGTTCCATCGTATTTGTGTCTGTGATAGTAGGGAGCCACATAGTCGTATTCTGCTTCAAGCACAGGTCTTATAAGAAGCTCTATCCATTCAGGGGTAATGCTTCTGAGGTCAGAGTCAACCACTGCGCAGGCCTTTACATTAAGGGCCTTTGCAATCTCAAAGATGGTTCTGAAGGCACTACCCTTACCGGGTATGCCCTGATAGGGTGTTACTATTTTGTGAAAACTACCCACCCTGTGCTGAAGGAGTATTGAGTCAAGGTCAACAGAGGTGTTCTTCACTATCTCCATTGTCCCGTCCTTTGAGCCACCATCGGAGTTTACAAGAACTGATTTATAGTCAGGAAAGTATTTGGTGAGCCCTGCCTGAACAGCCTTTACCACATGGCCTATGGTGCGGGCGTTGTTAAAACTGGGAATACCGACAAGTATGTCTGCTTCCTTGAGCTCCTGTATCTTTTCCTGAACCTCCTGTCTCAATACAACGGAACCTTCTTTCTTATCCTCCATAACTCCTTCCACCCTTTATTCTACTAACGCAATGAACTCAATTAACTCTACAAACGTTATAAACTCAATTAACGCAATTGACGCTTTCTATTGACTTATTCGTCCAGTTCGTGATTAAAATATTATACTATAGTTATTGGTATATTGGTATATTGGTATATTGGTGTAGTGGTGTAGTTGTATATTGGTGTAGTGGTGAAGGGGTGAAGGGGTGAAGGGGAAAACAGGCTATAGGCTAATGGCGATAGGCGATAGGGAGTAGGGATTTAGGATTTAGGATTTGTTTAGAAATTAGGGTTTAGAAATTAGAATTTGTAAGTTGTGTTCTTTGTGGTTTATTAGTACAGAACTCAGAAATGCGGAGGAGCGGAAGGTTTGAGAAATTGAAAAATTGGAATTTGTGATTTGTTTAGAATTTAGGATTTATAATTTAGGATTTGTTTCTCAGGAGGTTTAGATGCAGAGAGTTCCCATGACAGCTGAGGGTTACGAAAAGCTTAAGAAAGAGCTTGACCACCTCCTTAAGGTTGAAAGACCCAAAAACATAAAGGAGATAGAAGAGGCAAGGGCCCATGGTGACCTGAGTGAAAATGCTGAATACCATGCAGCCAAGGAAAGGCAGTCCTTTATTGAGGGGCGCATAAGGGAGCTACAGTCAAAGCTTGCCATGGCTGAGGTGGTTGACACATCAAAGCTTGACCCCAACAAAGTTGCCTTTGGTGCAAAGGTCACGGTCTTTGACCTTGAGACCGAAGAGGAAAAGGTCTTTCATCTTGTTGGCCCTGATGAGGCAGATGCAAGCAATGGGAAGATATCCTGCACATCGCCGGTAGGAAGAAGCCTTATAGGAAAAGAGATTGGCGACACCGTGGTTGTCCATGCACCTGCTGGAACCATTGAATACGAAATAGTAGATATCCGTTTTGAATAGAAAGTTTTCTGCAAAGCTCATTGAAAAAAGGTGGTTATCCCCTGAGCATTTCCTCCTGAGGCTAAGGCCAGAAGTTGAAACCCCTGAGGCTTTACCAGGACAGTTTTATCTTCTGAAGGCATCAAAAACCTTTGACCCCCTACTGAGGCGACCCTTCAGTATATTTCGCCAGGATAAAGAGACACTGGAGTTTTTTATACAGAAAAAGGGAAAAGGCACCACCCTGCTTTCAGAAATTCCCCTGGGTGAAGAGGTTCAGTGTATTGGCCCCCTTGGAAGGGGATATCCTGTAAAGATGCTTAAAGAAAACACGGTGGTCGTGGCTGGTGGAATGGGTATTGCCTCGGTATATCCCCTGCTTGAAGCACTTAAGGGTAAAACTGCTCTCACCCTTATTTATGGTGCCAGGACAAAAAAACAGCTATTTTTTCTTGATGACTTAAGGGATGTGGACGAACTGATACTCTGCACTGACGATGGAAGCCTTGGGAAAAGGGCAACCACCGTTGAGGTGTTAGGGGAGATGATTAAAACCCGTCCACCCCGGAGGGTCTATGCCTGTGGACCTGAAATAATGAACAGAGAGGTTTTGAAGCTGCTAAAGGAATTCTCTATTGAGGGTTATATTAGCTTTGAGGAGCGCATGGCCTGTGGAGTGGGGGCCTGTCTTGGCTGTGTAAAGGAGACATCTAAAGGAATGAAGAGGGTCTGCACTGAAGGGCCTGTCTTTTCATCCGTAGAGTTATGAATCTTTCTGTAAAAATAGGCAATATGGTAATGAAAAACCCGGTGATGACCGCCTCGGGCACCTTTGGTTATGGTGCCGAGTACTCGGAGTTTGTTGACCTTAATGCCCTTGGAGCCATAGTGGTAAAGGGTATCTCCTTAAACCCCAGAGCTGGCAATCCCCCACCACGGATTGTAGAGACCCCCTGTGGAATGCTCAATTCCATAGGGCTTCAAAACGTTGGGGTAGAGGCCTTCCTGAAAGATAAGCTTCCTTTTTTAAGAAGGTATGACACCCCTGTGGTGGTAAATGTGCTTGGTGACAGCATTGAGGACTATGAGGAACTCTGTGGCAGGCTTGATGGCAAGGTTGAGGCAGTGGAGCTTAATGTCTCCTGCCCAAATGTCAAAAAGGGTGGTATCAGCTTTGCCACAGACCCAGAACCATTGAGGGAACTTGTTTCAAGGGCGCGGGAGAAGGTTAAGAACTCCCTCTTAATCGTTAAGCTTTCGCCTGTTTCTGAAGACATAGGCTTCATTGCATCTCTGTGTGAAGCCCAGGGAGCTGACGCCCTATCCCTGATAAATACCATCCCTGGCATGGCAATAGATATTGAATCAAGAAAACCCTTGCTTGCAAATGTAATCGGTGGTCTTTCAGGGCCTGCAATAAAGCCCATTGGTGTCAGGATGGTCTGGCAGGTCTATCAGGCTGTAAAAATCCCGATAATCGGCATGGGTGGTATTATGAGCGCTCAAGATGCCATTGAATACATGCTTGCAGGAGCCAAGGCTGTAGCAGTGGGGACTGCTAATTTTGTAAATCCCTCTGCCACAGTTGATATAATTAACGGGATTAAGGACTACATGAAAAGACATTCAGTATTTGATATAAATGAGCTTACGGGAGGGATAATATGGCAGAAAAAAGACCCCTCATAACACTTACCACTGATTTTGGATACAAAGACCCCTTTGTGGGGCAGATGAAGGCAGTAATTAAAGGCATTAACCCCGAGGCTGATATCGTGGACATCACCCACTCAATCACACCCTATAACATCAGAGAGGCTGCCATAATGCTTGGCCTTAGCTATGAATACTTCCCTTCAAGGACGGTTCATGTGGTTGTGGTTGACCCTGGAGTGGGCTCACAGCGCAGAGCCCTTCTGGTCGTGGGAGAAAACCACTACTTTGTGGGGCCTGACAATGGTGTGTTCTCCATGGTTTATCAGAAGGAAAAAAACTACCTCAAGGTCTATGAGATTACAGCAGAGCATTACTTTCTTGAAAAACACTCCCCCACCTTTCAGGGCAGGGATGTCTTTGCCCCTGTGGCAGCCTGGCTTACAAAGGGTGTTCAGTCAGGCAACTTTGGTGAAGAGATAACCGATTACATCAGTTTCCCCCTTCCAGAGCCTGAAAGACCCACCCGAAAGGCCCTTGAGGGTGAGGTGATTTACATTGACCACTTTGGTAACGCCTTTACAAACATAACCCGAGAGCACCTTGGCGATGGTGCAGAAAACTGCAGAGTGGTCTTTAAAGGAAACACCCTTAAGATGACCCGCTCCTATGCTGAGGCAGAAGACAGGGGGCTTCACTGCCTTTTTAACAGCCACGGCCTTCTTGAGCTTTTCATCTACCGTGGAAACGC
>CAZIIE010000135.1:0-4579 GCA_964539375.1 uncultured Nitrospirota bacterium
CAGGCACTGGAGTAGGTGTCTCCATGGTCAGAAAATCCGAGGCAAAGGCTAAGAAGACACCCTATCCTGGCTCAAAGCTCGTAAAGACCGTCTGCACCCACTGTGCTGTGGGCTGTGGTGTGGTGGCAGAGGTGCAAAACGGTGTGTGGGTGCGTCAGGAGATTGCCCAGGACCATCCCATCTCCCGTGGGGCTCACTGCTGTAAGGGTGCTTCTGCCCGTGAGATGGTGACCAGTGAAAAGAGGCTTAAGTACCCGTTGAAGAAGTCAGGTGGCAGGTGGGTTAAGATTGGCTGGAAAGAGGCCCTTGATGAGGTGGCAGGAAAGCTTATGGACATAAGGGAAAAGCACGGTCCTGATGCGGTGATGTGGATTGGCTCTGCAAAGGTCTCCAATGAGATGGCCTATCTTCAGAGAAAACTGGCTGCCTTCTGGGGCACAAACAACATTGACCATCAGGCAAGGATATGTCATTCCACCACAGTGGCTGGTGTTGCAAACACCTGGGGCTATGGTGCAATGACCAACAGCATAAACGACATCCGCCACTCAAAGTGTGTCTTCATGATTGGCTCAAATGCAGCCGAGGCCCATCCCATTGCCATGCAGCATATACTTCATGCAAAGGAAAAAAACGATGCCCGCATTATCGTGGTTGACCCCAGATTTACCAAAACCGCTGCCAAGGCAACCGATTATGTCCGCATCCGCTCTGGCACTGATGTGGCATTCATCATGGGGCTTATCCATGTGATAATCCGCAATGGCTGGGAGGACAAGGAGTTCATACAGGCAAGGGTGGCAGGCTTTCCTGAGCTTAAAAAGGAGGTTGAGCATTACACCCCCGAGGTGGTATCGGATATCACAGGGGTGCCTGCCGATGAAATAGTGCGTATTGCAAAGCTTATGGCAACCCACAGGCCTGGCACGGTGATATGGTGTATGGGAGGAACCCAGCACTCAACAGGCTCGTCCAACACCCGTGCCTACTGCATACTTCAGCTTGTGCTTGGAAACATGGGTGTAAGCGGTGGTGGCTGTAACATCTTTCGCGGGCACGACAATGTGCAGGGTGCAACGGACATGTGTGTGCTTTCCCATTCACTGCCAGGCTATTACGGTCTCAGTGATGGTGCATGGAAGCACTGGTGCAGGGTCTGGGATGTGGATTACAACTGGATGGTCAAGCGTTTTCAGTCCAAGAAGATGATGAACACCAAGGGCTTTACCCTTTCCCGCTGGTACGAGGGAGTGATTCAGGAGGACAGGATTCACCAGCAGCCCCTGAGGGCAGTTGTGTTCTGGGGTGCGGCATCCAACTCCCAGAGCCAGTATCACAAACTGAAGAAGGCACTTGATAAGATAGACCTTGTGGTGATTATTGACCCCTTCCCCACCATGACCGCTGTTGCCTCAGACAAGGACAATGTCTATCTGCTTCCAAGCTCCTCCCAGTTTGAGACCTCTGGAAGCATAACCGCATCAAACCGTTCCATTCAGTGGCGTTACAAGGTGGTTGAGCCTGTGTGGGACTCAAAGGATGACTACACAATAATGAGGGAACTGGTAAAGAGGTTTGGCTTTGAAAAGGAGTTTTACAAAAACATAAAGGAAATCCCCGAGGACATTACGAGGGAGATAAACAGGGGAACCCTTACCATTGGCTACAATGGCCAGACCCCCGAAAGGCTTAAAAAGCATACCGACAACTGGCACACCTTTGATGTGGACACCCTTCAGGCACGGGGTGGACCCTGTAATGGCGAATACTATGGACTGCCCTGGCCCTGCTGGACCACAGAACACCCAGGCACCCCGATACTCTACGACATCTCAAAACCGGTTACAAAGGGAGGGCTGCCCTTCCGTGCCCGCTTTGGCACTGAATACACCTATCCCAGCGGGCGTAAGGAAAACCTCCTTGCTGCCGAGGGTTCAGCTCCGCCTGGCTCAGAGGTTAAGGGTGGATATCCTGAGTTCAAGGATGTGGTGCCAGGGACCAACTGGAAGACCGACCTCAGCCAGAAGACCATTAAGGAGGCCCTGAGACGGGGTATGGCACCCTTTGGAAATGCCCGTGCCCGCTGCTATGTCTGGAACTTCCCCGACCCCATACCCATTCACCGTGAGCCCCTACACTCACCAAGACCTGACCTTATAAAGAAATACCCCACCTGGGAGGACAAACCAAACCACTACCGGGTGGATACTCGTTACCGGAGTGAGCAGAAGCCCGACTGGGTAAAGGACTTTCCACTTATTCTCACCACTGGAAGGCTTGTTGAGTATATGGGTGGTGGAGCCGAGACCCGTAGCAACAAGTACCTTGCCGAGCTTCAGCCCGAGATGTTTGCCGAGATACATCCAGTTACAGCCAACAACTACGGTATTCGCAATGGCGATATGATGTGGGTTGAATCACCCAACGGAGGAAGGGTAAAGGTAAAGGCAAAGTTCAGCGAGAGGGTGGATGAGAAGACCATCTTTCTGCCCTTCCATTTCGGTGGACACTTTATGGGTGATGTCTGGGCTGGTAAGTATCCTGAAGGCACGGTTCCCTATGCTCTTGGTGAGCCCGCAAACATCGTGACCAACTATGGCTATGACATTGTTACCCAGATGCAGGAGACCAAGACCGGTCTATGCAGGATTAAGAAGGCATAAAGGAGGGCAGTTATGGCAAGGATGAGATTTTTATGTGATACAGAAAGGTGTATTAATTGTAATGGCTGCTCTGTGGCCTGTAAGGATGGAAACAACATCCCCGTGGGGATTAACCGCCGCAGGGTGGTCACCATTAACGAGGGTAAACCAGGGGAGCAGAGCCTGTCCATTGCCTGTATGCACTGTTCAAAGGCACCCTGCATTGCTGTATGTCCTGTGGATGCCCTGTTTCAGCGTGATGATGGGATTGTGCTGGTGGACAAAAAGAAGTGCATTGGCTGTGGATACTGCTTCTTTGCCTGCCCCTTTGGTGCACCCCAGTTTCCAAAGGGCAATGTCTTTGGTGCCCGTGGTGTGATGGACAAGTGCACCTTCTGCGCTGGTGGCCCCGAGGAGGACTTCAGCGAGGAGGAACGAAAGCTCTATGGCCAGAACCGTATTGCCGAGGGTAAGCCCCCTCTGTGTGCAGCCATGTGTGCCACAAAGGCACTGCTTGCAGGAGATGCTGATGTGGTATCAAAGATCTATCAGGAGAGGGTGTTTCAGAGGGGCTCTGGTGGTAGTAGCTGGGGTAGCAAGATCTCCACAAGGGCCTATGGGAGATAGGACTTAGAAATTCTAAGCACGAAGCACTAAATCCTAATAACAGTTTGGTAAAAAATGAATAATGAGGTTGGAAGGGTGGAGTGAATGCACTCCACCCATTCCAGTTCTTTTTTTAACGAGAAGGTAAATAGAGCAAGAATTAACAATCTCAAAAAGTAACCTAAATTATTTTTTAGGATTTAGAATTTAGAGTTTAGGATTTTTCAGTATATATTGGAAGGGGTGAGAAAAATGAAAAGGATTATAACCATAGCCTTGGTGCTTTTGTTAATTGGTGGTGCTGTGGCTGTCTCCCTGTCATCACAGGTATTTTTAAGCCCCCATCAGGGAAACTACTATGAAAACTACAAAGGTTTTACTGATATGATCGTGGGAGACTGGTCAGAGAGGGGAAAGCAGTTTACCACCTGGCAGCAGAGTTATGTAAGGAAGGTCACTGCACTGGCTGTGGTTGGCATCATCGTGCTTTTTGCCATACACATGGCGGCAGTGGGTAGAAAGGAGCTTCCTGAGGGTGGAAGGGAGATACCCTTTTATAGTCTTTTTAACAGGTTTATTCACTGGGTGTCTGCTGTGTCTGTCAGTCTTCTTGCCCTTACAGGGCTGGCGATGACCTTTGGTAAGTATCTTGGTGGTGGTGCCTTTGTCAGGTTTCTAAGGTATCTCCACGGTGTGCTTGGTATATTTACGGTGGTTCCTGTTTCAATAATGCTTCTTATGTGGGCAAAGGACTCGGTGTTCAGGGGTTATGATCTGACCTGGATTGCAAGGTTTGGAGGATATTTAAGCAAAAGCCACGAGCCCCTGCCTGCAGGAAAGTTCAATGCAGGGCAGAAGATATGGTTCTGGCTTTCAACCCTTGTAAGTATTGTGATGTTTTATACGGGCTATTTACTGTTCAATTTTTCTGCCACCACCGATGGACTTAGAACCGCAGCACTGGTGCACAACATACTTTCCATTTTACTGCTTGTTGCATTGCTTGGGCATCTCTATATGGTTTTATACATCTACAGGGGTGCCTTAAGGAGTATGCTTAAGGGGACAAAACCAGAAAGGACAGTGGAGTTTCTCTATAGTGAGTTTTATAAAAGACTAAAGGCTTAATAAAGGCACTACTTAAGGGGCTGTTTCATTAAATTAGAGACAGCCCTTTTTGTTTTTAAGACTAAAAAGGTGTATAATGAAAACATAAAAAAACTGAGGGGAGGTTGGGGCTGTGTCAGAGGCTTCCTTTCAGTTAAAGGAAAAATATGAAACCTATCTTAAAGAAAACCGTTTAGACCTCTATATAAAAGACCTTTCAGAAG
>CAZIIE010000136.1:0-4579 GCA_964539375.1 uncultured Nitrospirota bacterium
CCACAGGGTGGGGTGCCCTCACCGTCGCGATAACCACAGCCATCTTTAAGGAAATCACAGCCCTTACAGACCTGTTTCATAATCTCCTCATCCATGGTAAAGTCAGCTCTATAGTCAGCTGGTACAAGCTCAAGGGTGGTAGTATCATAGTGCTTTAAAAGATACAGATAGGTTCCGCATAACAGCTCTTCCTTTCCAGGTTTGTAAAAAACACAAAACCTTTTACAGATTATATCAACCAGTCTTTTCTCCTTTTTCATTCTCTATTTTAACACGTTTTAAGAAGTAGCCTGGAGTTTTTCATTTCTTTCCCCGTAAGGCAAAAATAACTTGACTGCTGGAGTTTTTTGTGATAACTTATAAATTGTTTTTATGGAATTAAAAAACAAAAAAATAACCTTTTGCGGGGAGGTTAATCAGGGATATTAACAAAAGGGCATGACCCGAAAGAGGAGGTGTATGCTATGAGTAAGATTTTAAGAATCAACATGGGCGCTGAAGGGGGGCCTAAGGTCAGTGAGGAGCCCCTTGGTGAGTATGAGGGCTTTGGCGGAAGGGGTTTGACATCTGCAATTGTATCAAAGGAGGTTCCAGCCGATTGTCATCCTCTGAGTGCTGAAAACAAATTTGTTATCGCACCAGGTCTTTTAAGTGGCTCCTATGGTGCGATGACAGGAAGAATCTCTGTAGGGTGTAAAAGCCCCCTTACTGGTGGAATTAAAGAGGCAAATGCAGGAGGGCAGCCTGCTCAGGTCCTTGCACGGCTTGGTTATGCAGCCATTGTGCTTGAGGGTAAGCCCAGGGATGACAAGCTCTATAAGGTTTTTATCAATAAGGACGGTGTTAAGGTTGTGGAGGATGAGAGTCTGAGGCTTCTCCCAAATTATGACCTTATTGAGAAGATGAAGTCTGAGTACGGTGACAAAATAGCCTGTATATCAATAGGCCCTGCTGGTGAAAGGAAGATGGCTGCAGCCTCCGTTGCCTGCACTGACATGGAACTAAGGCCCACCAGACACTGCGGAAGAGGCGGGGTTGGTGCTGTGATGGGCTCTAAAGGTGTGAAGGTGATAGTGCTTGATGACTCGGGTATGCCCATGCGCGAGGCAAAGGACCCTGAAAAATTTAAAGAGGCAAATAAGAGGTTTGTTCAGGGACTTCAGCAGCACGCTGTCACAGGACAGGCCCTTCCAGCCTACGGCACAAATGTGCTTACCAATATTCTCAATGAGGTTGGCGGGTATCCTACCTATAACTTTAAACAGGGACAGTTTCAGGGAGCCTCAAAGATAAGCGGTGAGACCGAGGCTGAGCTTGAGAAACAGCGTGGTGGAAACCCAACCCATGGATGCCATCGTGGCTGTGTTATCAGATGCTCGGGTATTTATCATGATAAGGATGGCAATTACCTGACCAAGCAGCCAGAGTATGAGACGGTCTGGGCTCATGGAGGAAACTGTGGAATAGACGACATGGATGCCATTGCGAAGCTGGACTTTCTTGATGACAACTACGGACTTGATACCATAGAGATGGGTGCAACGATTGCTGTTGCAATGGAGGCAGGCCTTGCTGAGTTTGGTGATGCCGAAGGTGCAATAAGGCTTGTTGAGGAGGTTGGAAAGGGAACTCCCCTTGGCAGGATACTTGGAAATGGGGCGGCCTTCACAGCCAGGGCTTTTGGGCTTGACAGGGTTCCTGTTGTTAAAGGGCAGGCTCTTCCTGCCTATGACCCGAGGGCTGTCCATGGCATAGGGGTGACCTATGCAACAAGCCCGATGGGTGCTGACCACACGGCAGGCTATGCTGTGGCACAGAATGTCCTCAAGGTAGGCGGTGATGTTGACCCTCTTAAACCTGAAGGACAGATTGAGCTTTCAAGAAATCTTCAGATTGCCACTGCAGCTATTGACTCAACAGGGATGTGCCTGTTTATAGCCTTTGCCCTTCTTGACCAGCCCGAGACATTTCAGGCAATGATTGACATGTTGAATGCCTTTTATGGCTGGAACATGACCGTGGATGATTTTGTGGAGATGGGTAAGAAGATCCTGAAGATGGAGAGAGATTTTAACGCACGGGCAGGATTTACCAAAAAGGATGACAGGCTTCCAAGATTCTTTAAGACAGAGCCTCTTCCACCCCATAACATCACCTTCCAGGTAAAGGATGAAGACCTTGACCAGGTCTTTAACTTCTAAGCAGTCCTGAAAGAAAGGGCATGGGGATGCTCCCATGCCCTTATTATTTTTAAATGAAATACACTGAGATAACACTAAATGCCTTAACTGATGGGTGTTTTCACCTTTATCACCTCATGCAGGAAGGTGTAGGGGTGGTGATAGGGTCGGGAAGCACTCTCTGGGGATTTCTTACTAAGGAGCTGGGGCTTAAGGATGAGTTCCTTGATAGGTTAGTGAAGACGGTCCTTGTTAATGGCAGACCAGCAGACAGGCCTGAAGAGGTCACTTTGAATGATGGCGACAGGGTGGCACTGTCATCGGCAATGCCAGGGCTTGTGGGCACTACCCTTATAAAAGGAAGCCCCCTTTCTTCCTTCAGAACAGAGATATCCTACAGGGCAAGTAACAGTAATAAACCACCAGAGAAGCCGATAATGGTCACCTTCAAGCTTTTCAGTCTTGTTATGAAGGAGCTTTCACCGTGTTTTCTTGAAAGGGGTGTGCTGGTTGATGGAAAGAGGCTTTCAGAAGCTATCAGGAGCTTAAAGGAGGAAGGAGCCCTTCTTTCTGTCCACTGGGAAGGAAAAAAAACAGAGCCCGATGAACTTTTAAGGGAGTTAAAGGGGGAAGGTCTTTATATGTTAAGGGCCCTTTTTAAAGGGTAGAGCCTCCAGCAATAGGTGGAAAAAGAGCAAGGGTGTCTCCATCTTTAAGCGGTTGCTCAGGCTTTACATGGACAGCATTGAGGATTCTTAAAAGAGGAATATCCTTTGGAATGTTAAGTCTTTCAATCACATCCTGCACAGTAGAGCCCTCTGGAAGCTCAAGGGTCTGCTCTGAAGCTCCATACCTTTGCAGGGTAGCAAATAGCTTAACCTTAACCTTCATGGTCTTATTATATCAATTGATAAGATTAATGTTAAAATAAAAAATGCAGGCCCTGGAACCCCCAAAGAAGCTCTTTGTTGAGGTAACCACCCGATGTAACCTGAACTGCAGGATGTGTGTAAAACAGACCTCCAATGGTGGGATTACTGAAGGAGATATGGAAGAGGAGACCTTTCTGAGGTTAAGCCCCCTTTTCCCCCATCTTCAAAGGGTTGTGCTAAACGGTATCGGAGAGCCTCTGCTTTTTGGCAACCTTGAGAGGTTTATCAGAATACTCAGAGACACCGCAAAGCCTGATCTCTCCATAGGGTTTCAGACCAACGGGATGCTATTAAATAAAGGCAGAGCTGTTAGCCTCCTTGATGCAGGTCTCAATCGTATATGCATATCCCTTGATTCAACCTCACAGGGACTCTTCAGGATGATAAGGAAGGGTGGTGATTTATCTGTTGTGAAAAGGGCCTTTGATAATCTCCACTATGCAATTGACAGGACAGGAAATGACAGTTTTGAGATAGGCATAGAGTTTGTCCTGATGAGGGAAAACCTTAAGGAGCTGTTACCAACCCTCAGGTGGGCAAAAGGGCAGGGTGTTTCCTTTGTGATTGTAACACAGGTTATGCCCTACGACAAAGGAACCGTTTCACAGGCAGTATATGATACCAACACCCAGACCGCAATTGATTTATACAAAAAGTACTCTGCCCAGGCTGAAGCCAGAGGACTTAATATCAAGGATTATCCAAAGGTCTATATGAAGTTTTTTAAAGATCAGAACGAGATGGCTCTCTGTCAGCTTGTTGAAAGGATGAGGAAAGAGGCCACATCCCTTGGCATAGTTTTGCACATGGAAAACCTGCTTTCAAGGGATGAAAGATGGTTTGAGCATGCCCAGGCTATACTGGATGAGGCAAGGGAGTTTGCCAGGGAAAACCAAATTGACATCACCCTTCCAGAGCTTGCACCTAAAAATACCAGAAGGTGTGAATTTGTTGAGGCTGACAGTATCTTTGTCTCTTACAATGGAGAGATACATCCCTGTTATTTTCTCTGGCATAAGTACAGCTGTTATATCGGAGGGATTGAAAAAAGGGTTAAACCCTGGGTCTTTGGAAATGTAAAAGACAGGGATGTGCTTGAGATATGGAACTCTGAAGAGTTCGTAAGTTTTCGTCAGACGGTGAAGGGATACGAGTTTCCCTTCTGTTTTGACTGTGGCTTTGCCCTCTGTAACTATATTCAGGGAGAGGATTTCCTTCAGGACTGCTATACCCTTAAGGTGCCCTGCGGTGCCTGTCTTTGGTGCACCGGGCTTTTTCACTGCCTCCAGTGAAGTGTTTAGACTTTGAGGGGCGAAGCCCCTCAAACACCCCAATAAATTTTACAATATTGGGGTTTCAAAGGGGCTCCGCCCCTCAAACACCCCCTTTAATTCAGGCTTAAAGGATTTTTAAGATTTAAGATTTTAGATTTAGGATTTAGGATTTGGGATTTGGGTTTCATAAGCC
>CAZIIE010000137.1:0-1447 GCA_964539375.1 uncultured Nitrospirota bacterium
TCCTGTGCCTGAAGCTGTATAAGTATGGAGGCTATTGAGCAGTCCTCTATCCACACATCGCACCTTGCTGGGTCTGCACAGACCACAAAAGCAAGGGGAGCACCCTTAAGAAAGGAAGAGCCATGTTCCTTTGCCCTGGAGAGTTTTTCTATTAAATCCCTGTCTGTTACCACCACAAACTCCCAGGGGTTAAGGCTTCTTGATGAGGGTGACCTCAGGGCTGCCTCAAGGATAAGCTCAATCTTTTCCCTTTCAACCTCTCTGTCCTGATACCTTCTAATGGACCTTCTCTTTCTTAATAGCTCTATGAACATAGCCTTCTCCTTATCGGTTTTTTTCAATTATCTCCCTGAATCTCCTGAATATTCCCCTTGCATCATTAGGACCAGGGCCTGCCTCGGGATGATGCTGCACCGAAAAAAGTGGCAGTTCCACATGCTCCATCCCCTCTTCAGTGCCATCGTAGAGGTTAAGATGGGTAAGTCTCACCCTGTCGCCAATACTCTTTACATCCACACAGTAGTTGTGGTTCTGGGAGGTTATCTGAATCTCACCTGTGGCAAGCTCCTTTACAGGGTGGTTACCACCGTGATGGCCGAACTTGAGTTTATAGGTTCTGCCACCAAGGGCAAGACCCAGTATCTGGTGGCCAAGACAGATGCCAAACACAGGAAGCCTGCCGATTAGTTTTTTTGCATTCTCTATGCCATAGACCACAGCCTCGGGGTCACCAGGGCCGTTACTAAAAAGCACGCAGTCAGGCTTTAGCTCAAGCACCTCCTCAGCTGGGGTGCTGGCTGGCACAACGGTTATGTCAAAGCCTGCAGAGTAGAGGTTTCTAAGAATGCTGAACTTAACACCAAAGTCGTACACGAAAACCCGATAGGCTGGCGATGGTCTTGGCTCCTGCGGTTCTTCCCAGCTCCAGAGCTTTTCCTGCCAGCTGTAGCTTTTCTGGGTGGTCACATGCCTTACAAGGTCAACCCCACCAATGCCCGGATGGTCCTTTATCCTTTCGTAGAGGCTTTCGGGGTTAAGGTCAACCGTGGAGATAATGCCCATCTGGGCACCCTGGTTTCGGATATGACGGGTAAGGGCACGGGTGTCAATGCCATGGATACCAACGATACCGTGCTCTCTGAGGTAATCCTCAAGGCTTCCCTCGGAACGCCAGTTACTGTGATAGGGTATGTATTCCTTGACCACAAAGCCCTCTACCTTTGGCCCTCCTGCTGACTCAATATCCTCTTTATTCACACCATAGTTACCAATCTCTGTATAGGTCATGGTCACAATCTGCCCTTTGTAGGAGGGGTCAGTAAGTATCTCCTGATAGCCTGTCATGGAGGTGTTAAAGACCACCTCACCCACTGCCTCACCCTGAGCACCAAAGGCTAAACCCTCAAAGACCATCCCATCCTTAAGCACAAGCAATGCCTTTTTCATC
>CAZIIE010000137.1:1547-4567 GCA_964539375.1 uncultured Nitrospirota bacterium
TCATAAACCCTTCCCTTACAGATAGTCATCACCACCCTGCCCTTTAGCACAAACCCCTCAAAGGGGGTGTTTTTGCCCTTTGAGAAAAAACGCTCTGGCTCCACCCTCCACTGAGCCTCAGGGTCAACGATGGTAATGTCTGCATCAGCCCCTTTCTTAAGTGTTCCCTTCCCAAGGCCAAGAATCCGTGATGGGTTAAGGGCCATCTTCTCCACCAGGGACTCAATGCTCAGCACGCCATCCCTGACAAGGCTTAGTGAAAGAGCAAGGGCTGTCTCAAGCCCTGATATACCGAAGGCAGCACGGTCAAACTCACAGGTCTTTTCATCCCTGTGGTGAGGTGCATGGTCTGTGGCGATGACATCTATTGTTCCATCAGAAAGTCCCTCCTTTATTGCCTCCACATCCTCCTGGGTCCTTAAAGGTGGATTTACCTTTGCTTCAGTCCTGTAGCCCCTTACCGCCTCCTCGGTAAGGGTAAAATAGTGGGGACAGGTCTCTGCCGTGACCTGTAGGCCCAGCTTTTTTGCCTCCCTTACTGCCTCAACCCCACCCTTTGTTGATACATGGGCGATGTGAAGCCTTGCACCGGTGAGTTTTGCAAGCTCTATATCCCGCTTAATCATGATTATCTCTGCCTCTTTAGGTATCCCCCTTAAGCCAAGCTCATGGGAGAGCCTTCCCTCGTTCATCACTCCCTGGGCTGAAAGTGCCCTGTCTTCAGCATGGCTTATCAGGGGAACTCCGAATACCTTTGAGTACTCAAGGGCCCTTCTCATTATCAGGCTGTTCATAACAGGCATTCCATCGTCTGAAAAGGCCACACAGCCTGCCTCATACATCATGCCCATCTCGGAGAGTTCCTCACCCTTCTGTGCCTTTGTAATCGCACCGATGGGAAACACATAGCAGGCACCCTCGGCAAAGGCCTTTCTCAGGATAAACTCTGTAACGGTCTCGTTATCATTGACAGGCTTGGTGTTTGGCATGCAACAGACCGAGGTAAAGCCACCCCTGACTGCTGCCATGGTGCCTGTCCTGATGGTCTCTTTGTATTCATAACCTGGCTCTCTAAGATGAACATGCATATCCACAAGCCCAGGGAAAACATAACACCCACTGGCATCTATCACCCTGTAGCCCCCATTGTCAGGGATGTTGCTTTCTCCTTGAAGTATCTCCTTAATCCTTGAGCCTTCAACCACCAGAGTTGCCACCTCATTTATACCCTGTGAGGGGTCAACTATGTGTCCGCCCTTTATAATGATGTTTTCACTCATGCCCTTCCTCCAAGCAGATAAAGCACAGCCATCCGCACTGCAATACCGTTTGTTACCTGATCAAGTATCACTGCCCTTGGTGAGTCAGCCACCTCAGAGTCTATCTCAATCCCACGGTTCATTGGCCCTGGATGCATCACTATTGCATCCTCCTTTGCAAGGGAGAGCCTTTCAGTGGTAAGTCCCCAGCGTCTGAAGTATTCATCGGTGGTGGGGAAAAACCCCCTGTCCTGACGCTCAAGCTGAATTCTCAGCATCATCACCACATCGGCATCCCTGAGCCCCTCTTCCATGGAGTAATAGATTTCAGCACCATCTCCTCTGAACTCTTCAGGCACAAGAGTGGCAGGCCCGATAAGCCTCACCCTGGCTCCAAGCTTTACAAGGCAGGGTATGTTTGACCTGGCTACCCTGCTGTGAAGAATGTCACCAACTATTGCTATGGTAAGCCCTTCCACTCTGCCCTTTTTTTCTCTTATGGTGAATGCATCAAGAAGTGCCTGGGTGGGATGCTCATTGGTGCCATCGCCGGCATTTACGATGGAGGCATCCATGTGCCTTGAAAGAAGATGGGGCACTCCAGAGGAGGAATGCCTGACCACCACAATGTCTGCCCCCAGTGCCTGTATGGTAAGGGCGGTGTCAATAAGGCTTTCGCCCTTTACCACCGAGCTTGTTGAGACAGCGAAGTTTATCACATCGGTGCTGAGCCTCTTTGCTGCAAGCTCAAAGGATGTGCGGGTGCGTGTGGAGGGCTCAAAAAAAAGGTTTACAACGGTCTTGCCCCTAAGGGTGGGGACCTTCTTTATGTCCCTTTTAAGGACATCCTTGAACCCCTCGGCTGTGTCCAGTATCAGGGTTATGTCTTCCCTGCTAAGGTCCTTGATGCTTAAAAGATGCCTTGTCTTCAATAGAGTTCTCCTCTTCTTTCATAATTAAACCACAGAGCAGCAACTCAAAAATTCTAAATTCCAAATTCTAATTTCTAAACAAATCCTAAATAACAATTTCCCAAACCTTAACTTCTTTCGCAGTACTGACTCAAGTTCTATTTCAAACCCCTATCGCCTATCGCCTGTAGCCTCTATAACCACCCTGTCGGCTTTACCTTCCTCTTTAAGCTCAACCTCAACGGTCTCATCAAGGGAGGTGGGGACATTTTTACCCACAAAATCAGCCCTTATGGGAAGCTCCCTGTGCCCCCTGTCAATGAGCACTGCAAGCTGTATCCTTGCAGGTCTTCCCACATCCATAAGGGCATCCATTGCAGCCCTGATGGAACGGCCTGTAAAAAGCACATCGTCAACAAGCACAACCACCCGGTCGTTTATCTCAAAGGGTATCTCTGTCTTTCTCACCACAGGCTGCTCCTTCCTGAGATAAAGGTCATCCCTGTAAAGGGAGATGTCCAGAGCCCCAACATCCATATCTGTGCCCTCAAAGCTCTTAATCTTCTGGGCAAGCCTCCTTGCCAGATGCACCCCGCCCCGCTGTATCCCGATAAGGCACACACCTGTCATGTCACGATTGCGCTCTATAATCTCGTGTGCCATTCTTGAAAGGGCGCGGTCAATGTCCTTTGCGTCTAAGATTTCCTTTTTCATGGCATAAAAAAGCCTTTCCCCCTTGCTGAAGGGAGAAAGGCCACTGGTATTTCAATTTTATTGTGCAATCCCTGACCTCCTGCCTTATCGGCCTCTCTGTGCCGATTTAAAGGCAGTTATATTTAAGCATATTTAA
>CAZIIE010000138.1:0-4549 GCA_964539375.1 uncultured Nitrospirota bacterium
TAAACACATCTATTTTGCATGATAATCAATCAATAAAGCAACTTTCTGTGACCAAGAACACCTTTTCCACCTACGAGGTGTAATTACCACCTCGTAGGTGGTAAGGGAAATACTGGGGTTCCAAAGGGGCTCTGCCCCTTTGAGTAAGGTGGGATTTTGACTTTTTCTGCCTCAATCCTACTTAATATTTATGATGAAGGTCTTCAATGGCATAGACACAGTAAGGGAATCCTTTGATTATCTGGTTGTAACTATCGGAAACTTTGACGGTGTTCATATTGGACACCAGAAGATTTTCCGAAAGGTGAATGAGGCAAGGGGAAGAAGGGGCACCTCAATGGTTATTACCTTCAACCCCCATCCTGTAAAGGTTCTTGCGCCCGAGAGAAAACTAAAATTGCTTACTCCCCTTGAGGAAAAGTTAAAACTCATTGAAAAAACAGGAATTGATGCTGTGTTAATTATTGATTTTGACAGGGAGTTTTCAAGGGTTGAGCCCGAGGATTTCATAAAGGGGATACTTGTAGACAAACTTAAAGTAAAACATGTAATTGTAGGGCATAACTACCGATTTGGAAAGGAAAAAAGAGGGACAACTGAGCTTTTAAGAAGAAGAGGCAGGAGGTATGGGTTTAAACTGACAGTGGTTAGGAACACGAAGCTCGGAGGCCATGTTGTAAGTAGCAGTAGAATCAGGCAATTACTGGCCTGGGGAAGGGTCTGTGAGGCCTCAAGCCTTCTTGGAAGGCCCTACAGTATCCATGGAAGGGTTATCAGAGGAGCTGGTAGGGGAGCAAGGGTGCTCTCCACACCAACGGCAAACATAACAACTCCCAATGAGATAGTTCCAAAGGAGGGGGTTTATGCAGTAAGGGTGGAGCTTGAAGGAAACCACTATGATGGTGTGGCTAACATAGGCACCAATCCTACCTTTGATGGCACACAGATGAGTTACGAGGTTCACCTTTTTGATGTTAATCAGAATCTCCTTGGCAAGGAACTAAGAGTTTATTTCATAGATCGTATAAGGGGTGAGAAGAGGTTTTCTTCGGTTGAACAGCTTAAGACGCAGATTAAAAAGGACATTGAGGTAGCCAGGGCTATTCTAAAGGAAAGGCCCGCCCTTTACAGAATTTTAAAGAATAGCTGATAGGGCTCTTACTTACTCAGTATTCAGGGGGTTCAATTTCCACTCTGCAGGCAATTTTCCGTTTTGTTAACTCTTCTATAAGTGTCTTTGCTTCTTGCTGGGCAGACCTCATGGTATCTTTAATTATTATATTTTTAATCACATAGATTCCCTTTTTCTTCCTCTCCTCTCTGTAGGGTCCAATTAAGGGGATGTCAAGGCTGGATATCCAATCTTTTAGTTCCTCCAGTGGCTCCAGATTTTCTGAATGGGCCTCAACAACAATGGTCTTACTGTAGGGCGGAAGTTTAAGCCTCTTTCTTTCTATAAGTGTCCTTTTGAGGAAGTCCTCATAGTCCCAGTTTCTGATACTTTTAAATACTGGATGCCAGGGCATATAGGTCTGAAGAAAGAGGGTTCCATCACTCCTCAGTAATTCGGCAAGGCTGAATATCTCCTGAATAAGTCTCTCGGTGCTTTTTAGGTAAGGCTGGTTAAGCATAATGTCAGGGTTAAGGAAGGCAATAAGGGAAAATTTGCTCTTTCTCAATCCCCTTTTTGAAAGGGTACCAACAAGCAGGCTGTGTTCAGGGCTGTCAAGCTCCTTTTCTTTAAGATTCTTTCTTGAGATAATTTTTTCCAGTTCTTCCTTGACCCTCTCTGTACCAGCGCCGTAGAAACCAAGACGATGTCCTCCACAGTTCGGGCATGTATCAGGCACTGGATTGGCCCTTCCGCAGCCATGACAGAGCAGTCCCTCCCCTTTATGTAGCATAAGGGCTTTTTTGCAGTGAGGACACCTTATGAGCTCTTCACAGTCATCACAGCCAACCATTGCATAGCCTGTTCGCTGAATAATGGCTAATACTCCTTTGTCTTCTTTCTGCTTTATCAGATGAAAGAGTTTGTCAGTAATATAAGGAGCAGGCTGAAGGCATTTTTTCTGGTTTATAACCTGTATACGGGGCTTTTTTCTTGTAAGGGTGGACCTTACAAGATGGTATTTACCTCTTAGGCAGTTAAGATAGGTCTCAGCTGAAGGGGTCAGCGAGGTTAGTATCACCGGTATACCCTCAAGATAGCCCCGCATCACTGCAACATCCCTTGCATTAAACCGAGGTGATTCCTCCTGCCTATAACTAAGGCTGTGCTCCTTTGTGATAATAATCAGCGATGCCTTAAAAGGGGTAAATACCACTGAACGGGTGCCAACTATGGTGTTGTATCTGCCCTCAAGGATACCGCTGATGCTATCATGTCTTGATGAAAGAGAGAGCCTTGAGTGGTAAAGACATACCCTGTCAGGATAAAGAGCCCTGAGATAATCGTAGAGGAGTTCAGCATCCTCAATCTCTGGTGCAAGGACAATCAGCTTTTTTTCATTAGCCATTGCCTCTTTACAGAGGAGCAGGTCTTCCTTTTCTGTTTTTTCCATATAGGTTAATGCCCTGAACCCCCTTGAGCCTTTAATCTCCCTGATGAGCCTGATAAGCGATGAGGGTGGGGCTGTTTCAGCCATTAGAGTCTCATCGGTCCGGTCTTTGACAGTTTTGGGTCTTTTAGGTTTTTTTATGAGCTCCTTAAAAAACATGCTCTTAAAGGCAGTGCCATGGTTTGTCAGGTAGTATTCGGTAAGCCAGTTAAGTAACTTTAAAAGGGGAGGGTGGTAAAGGGTGGATTCTGAGAAAAGCCCAGCAACAGGTTTAAATTTCTCTTTAGTTAAAGGCTCTCTGGATTTATGAAGTCTCATTACCAGACCAACCTTGATGTGTCCCCTCAGGGGTGCTTTAACAAGCTGGCCTTCCTGAAGTCTGTTTCTAAGATGGTCAGGCACAGTGTAGGTGAGATAATGCAGGTTCTGGGCAAAAACCACATCAGCAAAAAGCATGGAGGTTTAATTTCTCCGGTGGGGCTTTTTTCTTACAAAGAGTTTTTTTACCTCTTCAAGAAATTCATTAACATCCTCAAATTCTCTATACACAGAGGCAAACCTGACATAGGCAACATTGTCAAGCTCCCTCAGGGCGTTCATCACCTCTTCACCAATCCATTCACTCGGAACCTCCTTTTCACCAAGAGCCTGTAATTTAAGCTCAATCTGATTTACTATCTCTTCAAGCTGCTCGGTGGAGATGGGCCTTTTTTCACAGGCCTTTTTAAGGCCTGCCAGTATCTTAAGTCGGTCAAAGGGTTCCCTTCTTGAGTCCTTTTTGACAACCACGGGCAGGACCTCTTCAATACGCTCGTAGGATGTGAAGCGGCGTTCGCACTTCAGACATTCCCGACGCCGTCTGATTACATCACCTTCCTTGCTCATTCGGGAGTCAATTACTCGGTCTTCAAGGTTTCCACAGAAGGGACAACGCATTGTCAGTAAATGGGGAATCTTTCACAAAGCGCCTGGACCCTGTTAGAGAGCTGCTTTATCTGGTCTTCATCCTTGGAGTTGTTCAGCACATTCTCAATAAGACTTGCAATCTCCACCATCTCATCCTCTTTCATTCCCCTTGTTGTAACACAGGGTGTTCCAAGCCTAATGCCACTTGTTATGGTTGGCGGTAAACTGTCAAAGGGGATGGCATTTTTGTTAACCACAATGCCTGCCCTGTCAAGGGCTGCTTCGGCATCCTTACCAGTGATGCCTTTGGAAGTCAGGTCAACGAGCATAAGGTGGTTGTCGGTTCCACCTGAGATTATCTGAAAGCCCCTGTTTATTAACTCTTCCGAAAGTTTTTTTGCATTCTTGATAACCTGCTCCTGATAGAGCCTGAACTCATCCGAGAGGGCCTCTTTAAAGGCCACTGCCTTTGCTGCAATTACATGAACAAGGGGGCCTCCCTGGATACCAGGGAAAATCATCTTGTCTATCTTTTTTGCGAACTCCTCTCTGCACATTATCATCCCACCCCTTGGCCCCCGAAGGGTTTTGTGGGTGGTGGTTGTTACAAAATCTGCATGCGGGAAGGGTGATGGATGTAGTCCTGCAGCTACAAGTCCAGCAATATGGGCAATGTCGGCAAGCAGGTAGGCACCAACCTCCTGGGCTATCTCAGCAAAGGCCTTGAAGTCTATAACCCTTGAATAGGCGCTTGCTCCTGTTACAATCAATCGGGGTCTGTGCTTCTTGGCAAGGTCACGAACCTGGTCGTAGTCTATAAATCCATCCTTTGTAACCCCATAGGTGACGGGGTTGTAAAGAAAGCCAGAGAAGTTCACACTGGCTCCATGGGTAAGGTGTCCTCCATGGCTAAGGCTCATGCCTAACACAGTGTCTCCTGGCTTGAGGGTTACAAAAAACACAGCCATATTTGCCTGAGAACCTGAATGGGGCTGAACATTCACATGCTCGGCACCAAAGAGCTTTTTGGCCCTCTGAATGGCAAGGTCTTCCACTATATCAGCATACTCACAGCCACCATA
>CAZIIE010000139.1:0-4515 GCA_964539375.1 uncultured Nitrospirota bacterium
TATCAGCATATTCCCTGTTAAGGTAGGAAACGAGGAGATTTGCCGTAACCCTGTGCGGTAATAGCATTGGGAATGCCTCGGTCTTTATCTCTATAGGAGAGATGGCGTACCGTTCCTTCTTAGAGGAAAGCTCTGTGATTCCCTGCAGGGCGGTAAAGACAACCTTAAGAACCTCTGGTGTACGGGAGCTTTTACCAGGTCTTAGGGGTTTTCCTTCCATGACTATTCTGTATATCCTCTGCCCTCTTCTCTGAATTATAATTTTGTCTTCTGGATTTCCAGGTCTCAACACCAGCACCCTTCTTGAAAGAAGTGAAGCCTCTTTTATGGTATCAGCACTATAAATGCAATCAAGCCCTTCATCGTTATAGAGAAGCAGACCAAGCGGGATGCGGTCAAGGTACCTGGCTTTCTTTAAAGCCTTCAGTACATATAGTGTCATTACAAGTGGTGCCCTTGAGACACCTATACCTTCACCGTATATCCACTCGGGCTCAATATGAAAGGGTTCAGCAGAAAGCACTGGATTAAGAGGAACATCAAGATGAGAAATCAGAAGGGTTCCACCTGCCAGACCTGCCTTAGTCTCAAAAAGATAGGCGTGAGGGGGAAGAGAAAGTGACCTGTTAAGCTGAAGCCCAAGCTCTTTCAATATGGATTTTACCTTATCAGTGATAACTCCCATACCCACAGGGTCTCCTGTTCTGCTCGATAGTGTTATCCATTCCCTAAGCCCTCGTTCCATCTCCTCTCGTTTATCTACAAGAAAGTTAAATATCCTTATATCAGGGGCTTCCACCTTTGGAGAGAATTTTGGAGGAGAAGGCATCCCAAAGTATCTTGCTACAGCTACATCAACAAGACGGTTTACAAGTGCAGCAAAGTCAAGTCCCATATATTTCGCACCTTCAACGTAAGAACCATGCTCACCAAGGCTTGGCAGACTGTTGAGTTCCAGTATATAGAGATTTCCATCTTTGTCCAGTCGCATATCCACCCTTGCACAATCATAACAACCAAGAGCCCTGAATGCCCTTATAGCGAACTCTTTGGCCTTCAGGGCTGTCACTTCAGGTATAGGCGCAGGGCATTTAACAACGATCTCTCGGCCTGAGGTCCTTGTCTTGTCCTCATAGGTGTAAATAGGTGGTCCTTCATTACCAAAGACAATCTCCACTGGCTCAAAGGGTTCTGGTGGGTCATTACCGAGAATTCCCACATTTATCTCACGGCCTTCAATGTATTCCTCCACAAGCACAGGCTGCTGAAATGTATCAAATATGAACCTTGCAGCCTCCCTGAGTTCCTCTTCATTATTGACTATCTTAAGCCCCAGTGAAACCGCCTCGTTTTTGGGTTTCACAATAAGGGGGTATCTCAGTTCTGGTGCATCAAAATTAGGGGTATCAAGGACTGCAAAATCTGGTGTAGGAAGGCCGTTTTGCCTGAATATGGTCTTTGCCACCACCTTGTCAAGTGCAAGAGAGTGTGCAAGAGGACCAGAGCCTACATAGGGGATACCAACCATTTCGAGTATGCTTGGCACATGGGTGTATCGTGCCTGCCCCTGTATTCCATAGGAGAGATTAAAGACGATACCTGGCCTTTCACCCTTTACGACCCTTGGCATGAACTCCTCAAGCTTATCTATGAGATCCTTGTCGCCCTCAAGTGCTATTACCTGGTGGCCTCCTTTTTTTAATGCCTTGACAATGCGATTAATTGCTGCAAGACCGTATTTTTCACGGTTTGGAACCCCGAATAGGTTTATCACCTTCTGACTTTCCCTGTTATAGACAACGGCTATTTTCATATTACCTCCAAATATAGGGTTTGATTATATTTTACATAAAACTCATCCAAATTAATTTATAATATTATGCATGTTTGGATTTCATAGTCTTCCATTTTCTATTGAACTTGATAACATTAACCTCTCTATCAAAAGAGATGGAGGGGGATATCTCTATTATAGAAAGTGTGAGGATGATGAAAAGGAGCAGTATATATTTGCTGATAAATGTATGGTTCTGATAAATCCCATTGAGCCTGTGAACACCCCTAAGGAGATAACCCATTATTTATTTATAGAACTTGAGAAACCTGTTGTTCTTGAACCAAAGGGAAGACAGGCTGTTTACATAAAGTTTCCTGTAGAGATCGGGGTTTTTATAGGCAGGGATCAGAAGCGAAACATGGAGATACTGGATATCTTTTCAATCTCCTATAAAAAGTACATCCTTTATGGTGAAATACAGCAGGGCATACTCTGTAAATACTTCAAAAGTAATGTTTATACTGAAATCCCCGAGGTTGATATATTGAAAGAGGGAATCATAGAACTTGATATAATCAACAAGACAGACAGATGGGTTAAAGTCTCTAAAACCGTGTTTGATGCCTATCATATGAAGATATATTATAGTGATAAACTTGTGGCAATGAAGGGTATAATGACTGTTGTGGATGAAGGGATAGCTGAAACCACCTTTAAAGACTCTCCCCTTGAAAAGGGGATGGAGAAGTCCCTTGAACTCTATGTATCACGAAAGATTCCCATGTTTTCTACTGAATTTGTAATGGAGTGGGGGCTATGATCTTTAAAAAGGTAATATACGGTGAGGTCACGGTATTTCATGTAATACTTGCCATAGGTATCGTAATATTAGCCTCACTTCTTATAAAAATAATAAACCTGAATCTCAGACGTCATCTGAAGGACAGGGTTGAAAAGGACAGACTCAGTCTTATAACAAAGATTATAAACTACACCCTCATTGTTTTAGCCTTTATCTCCATACTTCCCATACTCGGGATAAACCTTTCCGGTCTGATAGTTGCTGGTGGTATCACGGGTCTTGTTATTGGTTTTGCCAGTCAGAAGATAGTGAGTAATCTTATCTCCGGGCTATTTCTTATAGTGGAAAGGCCTGTAAAGATAGGTCAGCAGATAAGGGTTGAAGATATTGCCGGTATCGTTGAGGACATCAGGATAATATCCACCATAATAAGGACCTATGACGGCCTTTATGTGAGGGTTCCCAATGAAAAGGTCTTTACAAGTAACATAACCAACTTTGTTGCAAACATTGTGAGGCGGTTTGAGTATGTAGTAGGAATCCGTTACAGCGACAATGCAGACAGGGCAATAAAGATAATAAAAAAACTCATTGAAGAACATCCCCTTGCACTTATAAAACCAAAGCCCCAGGCCTTTGTTGACAATCTTGGTGATAACTCCGTAAATATAGTCGTAAGGATATGGTCTCCTGCTACAGAGTGGTATGACGTGAAGATGGAGATGCTCTGGAAGATAAAGAAGACTCTTGAGGAAGAGGGTATTGAGATTGCTTTCCCGCAGAGGGTTGTATGGTTTGGGAATGAGTTGAAACTTACTCAAAACCAGCAACAAGGCCGCTATGAAGGCTGATATGATAGGTGACATATTTTTTGCGATACTTATATTTGCACTATTTTATGGTGCTGGCCAGCTTGTAAAAAGGGCAATCAAACTGGGCCTTTCAAGATATTCTAAAGAGATAACAAAGTTTATAGCTGACACTGTTTATATAGTCATCATCATAATCGGTATTATTACAGCACTTTCCAGACTCGGTATAAACACCTCAGCCCTTATTGCAAGCCTTGGCCTTGGTGGATTTGCCCTGGGGTTTGCACTGAAAGATATAGTGGCAAATTTTGTTTCAGGTGTCCTGATACTTCTTACAGAGCCTTTTAAGATAGGGGATTATATAGAGGCATCAGGAAAGACAGGAAAAGTTAAGGAACTGAACCTGAGGCACACGGTTATAGAGGACGAATCAGGTAATGACATACTGATACCGAACAACAATATCTATACAACAGTAATTCTGAAAAGAAAAAAGGATAATGATTCTTAGATGTGACCATTGAGTTTTTGTTCAACATAGATGAGAACGACCACCAGGGCAAGCATTATAAGCCATAGAAAAACTGAAACTGCCACAGCCTTTTTTGCCTTTTCTGCCTCCCACCAGTGAACTGGTTTTATGCCTGAAAGGAAAAAGGTTAGAACGCCTGAGAGGTTAATGCAAACCGCATTTACACTGAAGAGAATAAGTGCACCCAGGGCATCAATCTTGTATCCGCCACCTGCAAAGATACCAGATGCAACAAGAGGTGGTAGAAGTGCCACTGCCACCATTACACCAACCAGTGCCTCCTGAACACCCTTGGTTGTTGCATAGGCTCCTGCCACACCTGAGGAAAGTGCGAGGATTATATAATAGTGGCTAACATCAGAGCGTGATGCAAGCTGATAGGAACGGGGATCAAAATCCATGATAATGCCACTTATAAGGCCGATCAAGATAGCGATAACCAGTCCAGAAAAGAATGCGGGCAGTGTCTTTAAGGCAAGTCTTCTGTCTACAAGCACAGTGGAAAGAGAAAGCCCCATGTGAGGTCCCATAAGTGGTGCTATTACCATTGAGCCAATAATTATTGCAATGTCGTTTTTGAGAAGTCCAATAG
>CAZIIE010000140.1:0-4514 GCA_964539375.1 uncultured Nitrospirota bacterium
AGGGGCATTATCTTCAGATACCAGCAAACCCCAGAAATCCCTTTCTGGTTGTTTCCTCTGGCAGCTATGATTCCTGATACATGGGTTCCATGGCCATCAGCATCATCGTCCATCGGGTCGTTGTCGTTATTAACAAAATCCCAGCCCATTGTATCGTCTACATATCCATTTCCATCGTTGTCTTTACCATCTGTCAGTTCAGCATTGTTATGCCAGATGTTCTGTTTTATGTCAGGATGGGTATAATCCACTCCTGTATCAAGCACTGCAACCACCACATCGGAGGAGCAGCGGCTGAGACTCCATGCCTCGGGCATATCCATGTCAGCGTCGGCTGTACCTACAAAGCCATTTACAGTCTGCCCTGTGTTGTGAAGCCCCCATTGCTGAGAAAAGTGGGTATCATCAGGTATTACCGATGCCTTATGGATTATGTGGTCGGGCTCAACCGATTCGACCGATGGGTCAGCCTCAAATAAACCCCTTAGTTCATCGGTACTGAATCGGGCAGGGTCAGCCTCTACAATAAGGAGACCAAGATGTTTAAGTCTCTTAATCTGAATACCTGAAATATGAGAGGCTTCCTCTATCACTGATGTCTTAGCTCTTTCTGTTGTGGTCTTTTTAAGGGAAATTATAAGGGTTGACCTCTTCTGCGAGGCGTGGGCAGAGAGTGTAAGAACAAAAGATAAAATAAAAACTATAACGATTATACCTGTGAGATTTAATGTTTTTCTCCTTTTCATTCTGTCAATTATACCAAAACACTGTTTCTTCTTTCCCTTTAAGAATTACCAGCGATATTGTTAAAATATGAAGACCCATCAGTGATTAATCTTAAAAACCCGATATCAGGAGGCATAAAAGTGGGAAAAAACATTGTCCAGAAGATCTTTGAAGAGCATCTCGTTGAAGGCAGTCTCAAGAAGGGCTCTCCCATCTCCCTTAAGGTTGATGAGGTCTACACCCAGGATGCCACAGGCACCATGGCCTGGCTACAGTTTGAGGCAATAGGTATCCCCAGGGTAAAGGTTCCACTGGCTGTAAGCTATGTGGACCACAATATGATACAGTCCAACTTCCGCAATCCCGATGACCACCTGTTTCTGCAGACCGCAGCAAAACGTTTCGGTGCCTACTTTTCCCGTCCTGGAAACGGTATCTGTCATCAGATAAACCTTGAGCGTTTTGCCCGTCCTGGCTGGATTGGCCTTGGCACCGACAGCCACACACCCACAAACGGTGGTATCGGCATGATTGCAATGGGTGTGGGAGGCCTTGATGCAGCCACTGTGATGGCAGGTATGCCCTATGAGATAAAGATGCCCGAGGTGGTGCTTGTCAGGCTTACAGGCAAACTAAACCGCCCCTATGTCACTGCCATGGATGTGATACTTGAACTTCTGAGGCGCCTCACAGTTAAGGGTGGTGTGGGAAGGATCTTTGAATACGGTGGCCCGGGAGTGGAAGAGCTTTCAGTAACCGAAAGGGCTACAATCACAAACATGGGGGCAGAGCTTGGTGCAACCACATCGGTATTTCCCTCTGATGAGATTACAAGGGCCTTTCTTAAGGCCCAGGGCCGGGAAGAACACTGGCGGGAGATCAGGGCTGATGAGGATGCCCAGTACGACATGGTTGTAGAAATTGACCTTTCCGAGCTTGAACCCCTGATTGCCCAGCCCCACAGCCCTGACAATGTGGTACCCATCCGTGAGATTGCAGGCAAAAGGATTAATCAGGTCTGCATTGGAAGCTGCACAAACTCATCCTATCCGGTTATGAAGACAGTGGCCTCGGTTCTCAGGGGGCGTCAGGTCGCAGAGCATGTAAGCCTTCACATAAACCCTGGCTCAAAGCAGGTCTATGAGATGCTTGCAAGGGATGGCTCTCTGGCGGATATGATTGGAGCTGGAGCCAGGATGCTTGAGTCAGGCTGTGGCCCCTGCATTGGTATGGGGGGTTCACCAGGCACGGGGCACATCTCAATACGCTCCTATAACCGCAACTTCCGTGGCCGTTGTGGTAACAAGGATGCCTCTGTCTACCTTGCAAGCCCTGTCTCATGCGCTGTGATGGCTGTCAGGGGTGAGATTGTTGACCCAAGGGATGCAGGCATTGAAATAGACATCGCAAGAGAGCCCGAGGAGTTTTTGATAAACGACAATATGCTTGTGCCACCTCCTGAGGATGGAAGCACTGTTGAGATTATAAAGGGACCGAACATCAAGGAAGTTCCCCTTAAAGAGCCCCTTTCTGAGAGGATTGAGGCTGAGGTGCTTCTTAAGGTTGGTGACAACATAACCACCGACGACATCATGCCTGCAGGAGCCCAGGTGCTTCCTTTGAGGTCAAACATCCCCGAGATATCCCGATATGTCTACAGCCAGATTGACCCAACCTTTTCGGAGCGTGCCCTAAGGGCTAAGGCCTCTGGTGGCGGTATCATCGTTGGTGGTGAAAACTATGGTCAGGGCTCAAGCCGTGAACATGCAGCAATGGCTCCCATGTATCTTGGCATACAGGCAGTTCTTGCAAAGGGCTTTGCCCGCATTCACAGGGCAAACCTGATAAACTTCGGTATATTGCCTCTTGTATTCAAGGAGCCCTCAGATTATGATAGGATAAAACAGGGTGACCGGGTTGTTATTGAGGGCCTGATTGAGGCTGTAAAAGAGGGCGGTAGCTTTGTGGCACGGATTGTTGGAAAGGACATAGAGATTGAGCTTAAAACTGACCTTAGTGAAAGAGAAAGAAACCTTATACTTTCAGGGGGACTCCTCCCCTATGTAAAAAAGCTTATCTCGGAGGCTTAAAATGCATGAGCATGATGAGGAGCATGAAAAACTCATAAAGACAACCGTCTATCTTGAGGAAGAGGTGCTTGAGGCACTGGATGAGTTTAAGGAGAAATACTCCCGAGAGACAGGGCAGCGCTGGTCCCGTGGCGCAGTGGTCAGACTTGCCCTCAGTGAGTTTTTTGCCCGACAGGGTAGGATACTGTAAATAGACTGCGCATCCAAATAAATCAAAATATCCTGATCAGAAAATCTTCATAGTAAGAGTAAATGATTATGTCTATCTTGTTCCTTATGTAGAAGATAATGAAAGGGTCTTTTTAAAAACAATAATACCAAGCCGTAAAATGACTAAAAAATATTTAGGAGCAGACCATGAAACTAAGTAAGGAAGAAAAAAAACTGCTTGAATCAGTAGAAAAGGGGCAGTGGAAGAGCGTAAAAGGCCTAAAGGGAAAAATAAAAACCTATCAAGAGTATGCTAAGGCAACGCTTAAGAAAGACAAACGTATTAATATCAGGATTTCAGAAAGAGACCTTATAGGATTACAGAAAAAGGCAGTAGAAGAGGGTATCCCTTACCAGACCCTTATTTCAAGCATCTTACACAAGTATGTATCAGGTCGCCTGATAGAAAAAAATCCTGATATTAATACTTACTGTAACAGCTGATTTATACTCTCAATTGAAAAGCTTTCCTCCTGAAGCAGCCCCTTCATAAGGTTGAATACTGCCCGGCGCTGCTCTGTGGTAAGCTCTGGGTAAAACACTGGATGGGCCACCACAGCTCCCCTGAAGGCATAAAAAAGGGGCACCACCTTGAGTAGCTCCCTGTCCCCTGTGGCACTAATGTATTCCTCGTAAAATAGCCTCAATGCCTCCTCATAGGCTCCTCGGAGTTCATTGTGATACATGATGGAGTAGAAGATGTAGTTTATGGTAAGGGCTGTAACATCATCGGCTGCATCTCCCCAGGGGCCACGGCTACGGTCTAAAAGCACAAAATCCCTTGTGTCTTTAAACCAGATGTTACCAGGATGAAAGTCTCCATGGATCTGGCAGAGACGGTGGTGGTAGCTCTTAAGGACAGCCCTCCAGTCAACGCAGAGCTTTTCAATCTCTGCCATCTCCTCATAACTCAAAGTGCCGTCAGGATAGGAGTCAAAAACACCCATCAGACACTCACCATGCCCGATTGTGTCGCGTATCTTTCGCCAGTAGAGGTCCTTTGAGGTGTGCTTTTTTGAATGTATCTTTGCAAGGTAGCTAACCATTGCTGATATCTTTTCCCTGTCGCCTTCAGAAAGGGAGTCTTTGTTTTTCATCTCCTCAAGGTCGTTAAAGTAATTTCTTCCTTCAACCCTCTCCATGATAAGAAAATACTCCTTACCACCGGAGATTGATTTTACAGAGCCATCTGGATGAAGGCTTATGACATCAACAGGCTTTACATGGTTTGGCAGATTTCCATACTCATCATAGGCAAGCAGGAACACCCCTGCACGGTCAGAGGGATAGTCGTGTCCAAGCCCCTTGGGGGCAAGGTCCTTTATTACATACTCCCTTTTTCCCTCGGGTGTCTCAACTGTCATTGAAAACCCCGTGCCATGCACACCTGAGCCAAGCTCTCCAAACTCCACAAGCCTCACATCACCAAACCTCTCCTTAAGATAGGTCTCAATTGAAGCTTTTTCAATCATACACGCCTCCTGTTTG
>CAZIIE010000141.1:0-4501 GCA_964539375.1 uncultured Nitrospirota bacterium
TGGCCCTCTGAATGGCAAGGTCTTCCACTATATCAGCATACTCACAGCCACCATAATAACGCTTGCCAGGATAACCCTCTGCATACTTGTTGGTGAATACCGAGCCCTGAACCTCAAGAACTGCCTCGGAGGTGTAGTTTTCAGAGGCAATAAGGACTATCTTGTTTTTTTCTCTTTCGGTTTCCTTAAGGATGGCATCATATACTTCGGGGTCTGTAACTTTAACTTTATCAAAGGCCATTTATAATCCTCTGCTCAATACTTGAGATCTTTTCAAGTCTTCTCTCATGCCTGCCACCTTCAAAGGGTGTTTCAAGCCATACCTTAACGATGTTTAAGGCCGTCTGTTTTTCAAGAACCCTGCCGCCAAGAACCAGGATGTTAGAATTGTTATGCTCTCTGCTCATCCTGGCGGTGTATTCGTCATGACAAAGGGTTGCCCTGACACCAGGGAACTTGTTTGCCACGATTGACATGCCAAGACCAGTTCCACAGATCAGGATACCCCTTTGAAACTCCCCCCTTGAGACAGCAAGAGAGACCTTTTCACCATAATCAGGGTAATCTACTGAACAGTCATCCTTGGTGCCGTAGTCAACAGGTTCAAAACCGAGGGAGGTGAGAAGGGATTTCAGCTGCTCCTTCAGTTCAAGCCCTGCGTGGTCACAACCAATGGCTATTTTGTTGTCTGACATCAGGTAAAACCTCCAGAGAGAATGGCTATGTGAAGTATCATAAATTAGTATTGCCATTGAAGTCAAGAGAAGAAATGTTTTATAATCAAAATCCCATTTTAAATGGCCTTTTTTATTCTGACATTTAAAACACCCGTTAAGGGGTATAGATTATAAACTTAAGAAAGGGAGTTATTAGTGCTATGAGCGTCTATAATGTTACCCTTATTCCTGGAGATGGTATAGGCCCTGAGATCTCAGAAGCAACTGTCAGAGTGCTTGAGGCTACAGGGGTGAAGTTCAATTGGGATGTTCAGGAAGCTGGAGAAGAGGTTTACAAAAAGGAGGGCACCCCTCTACCTGAGAGGGTTATAGAGTCAATCAAGAAAAACAGGGTGGCTATAAAGGGACCAGTCACAACCCCCGTAGGCAAGGGCTTCAGGAGTGTAAATGTCACCCTCAGACAGACCCTTGACCTCTATGCATGCCTTAGACCCTGTAAGAGCTTTAAAGGAGCAAGAACAAGATATGAGAATATTGATATCGTGATTGTCAGAGAAAACACTGAAGACCTTTACGCTGGTATTGAGTTCCAGAAAGGCTCAGAGGAAACACTCGGGCTTATTGACTATATCCATAAAAGCACAGGAAGGAGCATAAGAGAGGACTCGGGTATAAGCATAAAACCAATTTCTGTATTTGCCACCGAGAGGATAGTCAGGTTTGCCTTTGAATATGCAAGGAAAAACGGCAGGAAGAAGGTTACGGCTGTCCACAAGGCAAATATCATGAAATTCTCTGATGGCCTGTTCCTTGAGGTTGCAAGGAAAGTGGCAGAGGATTACAATGATATTGAATTTGAGGACAGGATTGTTGATAATATGTGTATGCAACTTGTGCAGAAACCAGAGCTTTATGATGTGCTGGTAATGCCCAACCTCTACGGGGATATACTTTCAGACCTTGGTGCAGGTCTGGTTGGAGGGCTTGGCATGGCTCCAGGAGCCAACATTGGTGATGATATAGCCCTGTTTGAGCCAACCCACGGTAGTGCCCCTAAATATAAAGGCCTTAACAAAGTAAATCCCTTTGCAATGATGCTTTCGGGGGTGATGATGTTAAGGTATCTGGGTGAGCATGAGGCTGCCAAGAGACTTGAAAGCACAATAGCTGGTATAATTGAAGAGGGCCGTTATGTTACCTATGATATGAAACCAACCCCTGATGACCCAACTGCAGTTGGCACCTCAGATGTGGCTGACGAGATTGTGAGAAGGCTAAAAGAGGGATAACCAGGTAATCTATGGAAGCAATACCCTTAGACTCGCCAGGCAATCTATTCGGGGTTATTTTAATAATTATCTGCATTCTGATAGTTGCCTTTCTTTCAAGCTCTGAGGCATCACTTATTTCGGTAAACCGAATAAGGATAAGAAACCTTGCAGAAAAAGAGGACAGGAGGGCAAAGCTGGTCCAGACCATACTCTCAGAGCATGAGAGGCTTTTTGGAACTATTTTACTTACCGAAAACTTTTTTATCATACTTGCCTCATCACTGGGAACAGCCATACTTCTTAACATTTTAGGGCAGGACGGATGGTGGATTGCCTCACTTATAATGACAGTGCTTGTGGTTCTGCTTGGTGAGATAACACCGAAAACCATTGCTGTGAGTCATGCCGAGAGTTTTGCCCTTTTTGTAGCCTATCCCATAAGGTTTCTGATTAAGCTTACCCATCCGGTGGTCTGGTTTTTTACCCGGCTTCCTGGATGGATACTGAAGACCATGGGAGCAAAATCACCCTCCTCACCCTTTATTACCGAGGAGGACATCAGGGCAATGATAGACCTTGGCGAAGAGGCAGGCACACTTCAGGAAGAGGAAAAGGAGATGCTCCACAAGGTCTTTGAATTTGGAGACACAATTGCATCTGAGTCAATGGTACCGAGGACAGAGATTGTTGCCATACATGATGATGCAACCGTCGGTGAGGCACTAAATCTTGTTAAGGAAAAGGGTTTTTCCCGTTATCCCGTCATCCATGAAAAGATGGACAATGTTCTTGGCATACTTTATATAAAGGACATCCTTATCAAGATGTCAGAGGGCAAGGTTGATGAAAACACCCCTATAAAGGAATTTGTAAGAGATGCCTATTTCATTCCTGAGAACAAAAAGATAAGCGAACTACTTGCCGAGATGCAGAAACGAAAATTCCAGATAGCCATAGTGATGGATGAGTATGGAGGCACTGCTGGGCTTATTACCCTTGAGGACCTTATGGAGGAGATAGTTGGAAGCCTACAGGATGAGTTTGAAAAGATAAAGGCAGAAAAGGATGTTGAGGTTATAGATGAGAGGACCTTTATTGTTTCTGGCACCACAGCACTTGATGAGGTAAGTGAACTGGTTGATGTTAAGCTTGAGAGCGAGGATTTCCACACCATTGGTGGATATGTGTTTGGACTTTTCGGAAGGCTCCCCAAAGAGGGAGAGCAGATAAGGTATCATAACCTGCGTTTTCTTGTTATGCAGATGGATGGAAAAAAGATAGCAAAGATAAAGATAACAAAGGTATGATGAGAGACGGTGGATTGGTATATTGGTATATTGGTATATTTGGTGTAGTGGTGTAGTGGTTAATGTGCGTTTATTGCGTTTTTTGCGTTAATCGCGCTCATTGCGTTCATTGAGTTTATTGCATTGATAGCGTTCGTTGTGTTGATGGTGAGTTTGGAAGATTGGAATTTGGGATTTGTTTAGAATTTCGGATTTAGGAATTAGAATTTGAAGATTGAAACTCTGTGCCCTCTTTGGTTTTAAAAAGAGAGGAAGGTTTGTGAAATTGGAAAATTGGGATTTAGAATTTGTTTAGAAATTAGAGTTTAGAAATTAGAATTTTTAATGCTCTGTGTCCTCTGAGGTTTTGTGGTTCGTTTTGATTTCAGGATATTCAGATAAAAGGAGGTTTAGGTGAGGAAAAAGGTATCGGTTATCGGAGCAGGAAATGTTGGAGCGACTCTGGCAGAGCATATTGTGATGTCAGGACTTTCTGATGTTGTTTTGTATGACATTGTTGAGGACCTTCCTCAGGGAAAGGCCCTTGATATGATGGAAGCCACGCCTCTCTGGGGTGTTTCTGTTGAGGTAACAGGCACTAATGAGTTGAAGGATATTGAAGGCTCCGATGTGGTGGTCATCACTGCAGGGGCTGCAAGAAAGCCAGGCATGTCAAGAGATGACCTGCTTAATGTTAATGCAGAGGTGGTTGGCTCGGTCAGCAGGGCTGTGAAGGATTATGCACCCCAGGCAGTGGTTATTGTGGTAACCAATCCAATGGATGTGATGGCTCAACTTTGCTGGAAGGTTACAGGTTTTCCCCATCAGAGGGTGATGGGAATGGGTGGGGTGCTTGATGCAGCCCGTTTCAGGAGCTTTGTATCAATGGAGCTTGGCCTGTCCCAGACCGATGTTGAGGCACTGGTGCTTGGGGGACATGGTGACCAGATGGTGCCAATGCCGAGATTTACCACTGTAAGGGGTGTGCCTGTTACAGAACTGCTTGATAGGGAGACAATTGAAAGGCTTATTGAGAGAACCCGTAAGGGAGGGGCAGAGATTGTATCGTTGCTTAAAAAGGGAAGTGCCTATTATGCACCTGCAGCCTCCACATTTCAGATGGTAAGGGCGGTGTTGCTTGATGAAAAGAGGATGCTTCCAGCTGCTTCGTACCTTGATGGCGAGTATGGAGTAAAGGGGATTTATATGGGTGTGCCGGTGATTCTTGGCTCCAGTGGAGTGGAAAGGGTAGTGGAGCTTGAGCTTA
>CAZIIE010000142.1:0-4491 GCA_964539375.1 uncultured Nitrospirota bacterium
TCTGGTAACCACCACTGCTGCAGCAACCATCCCCTTTAATCCACGGCTTGGAGGTGTGCTGATACTTGCCGGTGGTGCCTTTGATGTGCTTGACGGGGTGGTGGCAAGAACCAATGGAAAGGTTACTGAGTTCGGTGCATTCCTTGACTCAGTGCTTGACCGATATTCAGATGCCTTTATATTCCTTGCAATCGCCATTTATCTGTATCTTCAGAATGAGAGCACAGCTGCGGTCCTCAGCATTGGCACCCTTGTAGGTGCCTTCTTAATCAGCTATGCAAGGGCGAGGGCTGAGGGGCTTGGAATTGACTGCCACACAGGCCTGATGGAACGGCCTGAAAGGGTTATTCTCACTGCCCTTGCTTGCCTGACAGGATACTTCCTGCCTGTGCTGGTTGTGCTCTTCGGGCTAACCCACTTTACCGTGCTTCAACGAATATTGCATGTAAAACGTAATGCAGGGCTTTGAGAAAAAGCCCATTTATCACCATACCCCATTTTAAGGGCTTTATCTATCCAAAGTAAGACCATCATGAGCAGACTCTGGAGTGTCAGGATGAGGGCCTCTGCCGGAACGAGACACATCTCAGGGGCAGAGGGGATATACAGGAAGGAGGAGCTTACAAGGGTTCTCCCTGAGTATATCAATCGTGCCCTGACCCATGAAAGGGGAAGGCCTGACAGGGTTTTCCTGACCGTTGAGCCTGTTAAGGATGAGCCCCTTTATATAAGCTCGCTACCTGTTTATACCGCCTCAATTGATGACCACAAAGGGGCATGGCTTTTTATCCACAGACTGCTTACTGAGGCTGGCATTTCAGAGGAATCCTTCGCAGAGGCAAAAGGACTGGTGCTTTCAGGACCGTCCCTGAGAGGTGCTGCTGTTTACAGTCTCAAAACAGCCAGGAGGGTTGACCCCAACAGGGAAAGGGGCATCAGGGCAAGACTGCTTGGCATAACCGATGAGGCAAAGGAGGTGCTGGAGAGGATTCTCTCTGAAAAGGGGCTGAACATCAGGGTTGTTAGTGAGGCTATAGTGCTTGCCTCAAAGGTGCTTAATGCCCCTGAGGTGGTGGCTGAGCTTTGTGTGTCTGACAACCCTTCCTACACCACTGGCTATGTCAGCCTGAAGGGACTGGGCTATGTTAGGGTGCCCTTTATTAAAAGAGAGGGTGAGCATGCAGGGGGGAGGGTATTTTTTGTCAGGGAAGACGCTGACATTGACAAGCTCAGGGATTACCTTGAGGAAAAACCTGTGGTGGTTAATGAAATCTCAGCCTTTCATGGTATAATCAATCCCGATGAGATCATCGGTCTGGTTAATAGTAAATCCTGCCTCAGGAAGGTATTCTGAAGGCCTCCTTAAAAAGGTTAGGGAGGTTTTAAAAAACAGGTTCAGGCACATTGAGGTGTATTTCACAGAGGGTCCTGGTGATGCCCTCATAAAGACGAGAGAGCTTGCAGAAACAGGTGTTTCAACAGTAATTGCCTGCGGTGGCGATGGGACGCTCAATGAGGTAGTAAACGGTGCAGCCTGCTCTGAAACCGCTGTGGGCTTTATTGCATCAGGCACTACAAATGTATTTTCAAAGGAGGTGGGTCTTCCTGAAGAGCCCCTGAAGGCTGCTGAGAGGATACTGAAGGGAAGAGAAACCTTCATAAACGCAGGATGGATTAACAGGGAACGGTTTTTTGTGCTGATGGCTGGTGTGGGATTTGATGCTGAGGCGGTCTGCTCAGTCAGCTCTGGCCTAAAAAAGGGTCTTGGCAAGCTAAGTTATGTATTAAGTGGTCTTAAGGTGCTAATAAAAAACCCAATCAAAACAATACAGGTCTCAATAGATGGAAAAGACAGGCACAGTCTCTACGGTATAATTGTTTGCAATTCTTCAAGGTATGCTGGTAATTTCAGGGTCTGCCCTGATGCAAGCCTTTTTTCTCCTGAACTTCATGCCCTCCTGATTGAAAGAGGAACCCGTAAGGACACCCTTAAGGCAATAGTTGGCATAGTGACAGGGAAACATTTAAAATATAAAGGACTTGCAATAAAAAGGGGTAGGCACTTCAGGATTGAAGGCCCCTCAAAGGTTCAGATTGATGGTGACTGTTATGGGAGGTTGCCTGCAGAGATTGAGTTGAGGGAGCGGGTTGTCAGGGTCATACTTTAGGAAAACTTAACGAAAGGAGGAACTGCTATGGCAGAGGTATCTGTGAAGATTGAAGGGATGAGCTGTCAGCACTGTGTGATGAGGGTGAAAAAGGCTATTGATGGTGTTGATGGAGTCAACTCATCAGAGGTTGAGATCGGTTCAGCCAGGGTTGTCTTTGATGAGTCAAAGACCTCGGAAGAGACAATCAAGGAAGCCATCACAAAGGCAGGCTACAGGGTAGCAGGGTAACGAAAAGGGAAGGGGCTCAGTCCCCTTACCTCAACCTTCCACCGGTCCTCTCTAAGAGATATTCAGTCAGTTTTCTGTGGGAAGCCTCCACCTCTTCATCAGTAAGGGTTCTGTCCTTTGCCCTGTAACGGATACTGATGCCAAGGGCCTTCATCCCTTCAGGGATGTTTTTACCCTCGTAGTGGTCAAAAATCCAGTAATCCTCAATCAGTTCATCCCCTGAAGATGCAACAAGGTCAAGCACTTCCTTTGAGGAGAGTTCCTTTGAAAGAAGAAGGGATATATCCCTCTGGACAAAGGGGAAGGCAGGCAGAGCTCTGAAACTATGGGTGTCTCTGTAGTGGTCAAGCAGAAGGTCAAGGTCTATCTCACACACCCCTACAGGTTCACGCACATCCTCAAGTCCCAGTGCAATCTTTACCTGTGAGGAGAGCACACCTACGAAGCCAGCCCTTTTTCCATCAATAAAGACATCGGCCGAGCGCTTTGGGTGTAAAAAGGGCTCGCTGCTGGCCCTGAAGTCTGCACTGGCAATGTTGAGCCTTTTAAGGGTCTTTTCAATCAGACCCTTCAGGAGATAAAAGGGCTCTAATTTTTCATCCCAGAGTCTCTGTCCAGGGTAATAAAGGTAAACAGCACCAAGGTGAAGGGGCTCTTCAGGGAGCTTGTTTTCAGTCTTTATAAATACCCTGGATATCTCAAAGAGCCTGATGTCTCGTATGTTCTGGTTAAGGTTGTTTATGAGGTTATCAAGAAGGGAAGGTAAGACAAAGGTCCTCAGGTCTTCATCTTCCTTCCTTAGAGGATTAAGAAGCTTTACACTGTTAGTTCTCGGGTCATCCCCTTTAATTCCCAGCAAAGAGAGGTAGCGGCTGTTCATGAAACTGTAATTAATTGCCTCACTGAAGCCAGAAACAACCATTGTCTCCTTTATGATTCTGAGTGCCCTTTTCCTTCTGTCCACCACCGGGTTTATCTCAACTTTAGGGGTTCTTGAGGGAATCCTGCTGTATCCATAATGTCTGGCAACCTCCTCAATAAGGTCGGTCTCGTTAAAGATATCAACCCTGAAGGTGGGCACCTCATAGAGACAGCTATCCTGCTCTTTCCTCAGGGCTTTAAATTCAAGGGCTTCAAGTATCCTCTCTATCTCATCCTTTCCAATATCAGCTCCGAGAAGACGAGCCACCTCTTTGTAACGGAGCTTTATCTGTTTTGGGCTAAACCTTTCGGGGTATACATCAATCCTCTTTGATACGGTGCCGCCTGCAAGCTCCTGTATAAGGAAGGCTGCCCTGTCAAGGGCCTTTATAAGACCCTCTATATCAGTGCCCCTTTCAAAACGGTAGGAGGATTCGGTGGAAAGGCCAAGCCTTTTTGAGGTCTTCCTAATTGAGGCTGGCTCAAAGTAGGCGCTCTCTAAAAACACATTTGTTGTGCCTTCTGTAACCTCTGTATCAAGCCCACCCATAATACCTGCCAGAGCCACCGGCCTTTCCCCATCCCAGATGAGAAGACCATCAGAGGGAACAGTCCTTTTTACCCCATCAAGGGTTTCAAACTCAAGGGGGCTGCCTGCTGTATCAACCCTTATCATTCCACCTTGAAGGGTATCAAGGTCAAAGGCATGAAGGGGGTGGCCAAGCTCAAGTAGCACATAGTTTGTAACATCCACCACATTGTTGATGGAACGGATACCTGAAAGCTCAAGTCTCCTTTTTAGCCACTCTGGAGATGGTGCTATCTTTACCCCCCTTATAATCCTTCCAGCATATCTGCGGCAAAGGGGAGAGTCAATAACCACCCTGAAGTCAGGCTCAAAGTCCTCTTTCAGGCTTAACCGGGGATGGTTTATATCCTTGCCAGTAGCTGCCCTGAGCTCTCGAGCCACTCCATAGACACTCAGGCAGTCAGGCCTGTTGGGTGTGATATTTACCTCAAGCACCACATCTCCGCCTGAAAGCTCCTCACCCTCAACCTCAAGCCCTGCCATGGTGAGGAGTTCTGATATCCTGTCCTTGTCCAGACCGGTTTTAATAAACTCTTCAAGCCACTCAAGCGGTAAAAGCATAGACAAGCTCCCCTGTTTTTT
>CAZIIE010000143.1:0-4480 GCA_964539375.1 uncultured Nitrospirota bacterium
CCTTTCCTGATTCATCAAACCACTCGATAACCTCAAGGAATACCACATTGTTGGTTCCCATGGTTGCCTCCTTTTAATATGTATAGCGATGGAAAGCAACAAAAATCCATCTTAATTGATAATTAATTATATACCTTTTTAAAGGGAATTCTCTGCTATAATTTACCTATGGAAAAGAAAAACCAGATAATCATTATTGGGTTTGGAAATATAGCCAGACAGCTGATAGCCCTTTTGCCAAAGGATGTAGAGATTATAGTGGTTGACAAAAACGAGGATATGCAAAAGGAGTTTGACGCCCTTAAGGTTCACGGCAGTTTTATCAAAGGTGATGCAACAAGCAGATTGGTATTAAAGGAGTTACCAGTTAGTGAAGCGGAATGTATAATAATCACAACTACCTCTGAGGAAACTAACATAGAGGTTGCATCCTTACTTAAAGAACATTTTCAGCCGCGAAGGGTCATAGCAGTTGGAATTACACCTGATGGGATAGAAAAACTTGAGCAACTATCTGTTGAAGTAGAATCAATATTTTCTGCCACCGCAATAGGTATCAGAAACCGTCTTCAACCGAAGACCCGAGCAGCCCACGGCATAGGCATCGGCAAGGGGGAGATTTTAGAGGTTGAGGTGCATCCCCATTCTCGACTTGCCAACCGTCCTGTGGGCTCACTTGTGCCTTTAAAGTGGAAGATCGGCTTGATATTACGAGGCGAAAGCATTATTATTCCCCGTAAGGACGTTCTTATAAAGCCAGGTGACAGGCTGATTCTTCTCGGGATGCCCTCTGTTTTAAAAACAGTATCAGAGCTTTTTACCTTTAGCTTTCAGCGTTTTCCCCTTGAATACGGGACATCAGCAGTTGTCTATATCACTGGAAAAGAAGAGGATTATTTTGTTGAAGAATTAAAGTATGTGCTTTCAGTTTTTCCTTTCCAAAGGGCTTACATACTTTTCAAACCTGACATTGATAAAGATAGATATTTAAGTAAACTTGGCGAATCTGAGGGGCTAACTATTGTCTTGAGAGAGTCTGACCTTGAACCTTTGATGTCTATGGAGGAGCTTTTTTACGAGATACAGGCTGATCAGGCTATGGTGATTGTGTCACAGGAATTGTTAAATTCTTACAGTGGTCCTTTTTTTATTCTTAAAGACTATAGAGGTAGAAACTTCTGTCAACGCCTTCTTGAGATATCATCCTGCCCTATACTTATTGCTCGTGGAACCTTTCCCTATGAAAAGACCATAGTGCCAGCCCTTAACGGGCTTAACTTTTCCATAGCCCTTGAAAAGGCAATAGAGATTAATAACCTCTTAAGCAATCAGGTTTCTGCTTTTCTGGTAGAGCAAACAAAATATACAACTTCAAAAGAGGAAATTGAGTTTTTACAGAATACCAAAAAGGAGATAAATGAGCTTTCCCTTTTGTATAAAAAGAATATCTCAGTAATTACTGACAGGGGAAACCCGATAAGAAAACTCAAAAAAGCTTCTGAAGAATTCAACCTGATTATCCTTGGAAGTTCACGATGGGAAAGAAGTATGTGGAGACCTGCCTTTCTAAAAATGGACCTCCTGTGGTTATCGTTAAAACACTCAAAGACAACCACCATAATCACACCTACTGTTGAAGAGGCTTTATAAATAGATGATTGAAAACCTTTCTATCATAACCATTTTATTTATAAGTGCCTCTGCGGTTCCCTTTTTTGCAAGAAGATTGAAAATCCCATCGGCTACACTTGAAATCATCGTTGGTTTATTTGCCTTTAAAATCTCTGGCATATATCCTCCAGAGTGGTTTAATTTTTTTAAAGAGCTTGGCCTGATCTATCTTATGTTTCTTGCAGGTATGGAACTTGAATTTGAAAGGCTTACAAACAAAAGGATGTTGTGTTTTTATTTAGTTATTACAGGGCTTCCCTTTATAATAAATCCGTTCATTTCAGCCTCTTTTGGTATGCCCTTTTTTATTGGAATTGCCGCCTCTGTAATGTCTGCAGGTGTTGTTATACCTGTAATAAGAGAGTTGAAGCTATCAGAACATGATTTTGGTAAAACACTGATAACCCTTTCATTGACAGGCGAGGTGGTTTCCATTGCCGTCCTAACAGGATTTGACATCTATCAAAAAAGCGGAGTTTCTTTTATGGCTTTAGTGGATGTTGTAAAATTGATTGCCCTGCTGTCACTTTCAGCCTTGTTTCTGAAGGGACTTTATTATTTTTCCTGGTGGTACTCGGAAAAGATTGAAAGTGTAATGGAAAGCGAAGACCCTGTTGAAGAGGGGTTAAGGGCAATTGTGGCAATCATATTCTCAGGTGCATTAGTTGCCTATTTAAGTGGCATTGAGCCTGTGCTTGGCTCATTTATAACCGGTGCTATATTCAGCTATGTCTTTAAGAGTAAAGGGGTGTTTCATGAAAAGATAAATGGTCTTGGGTATGGATTTTTTATCCCTATGTTCTTTATTGGTATAGGAGCAGAGCTTCAGTTCACAGTAAGAGTGGCTAAAGAGGTAATAGCAATTATAATTTTACTTTTAACTGGAAGTGCAACGGTTATAGTCTTTTCCAAAAAAATAGGGATTACATTAAAGCAGTCAATGCTTGCCTCTCTTTTACTTTCTGCCCCCCTTTCAATGATGATTGTTGCCAGCACTATAGGGCTTAGAATTGGCTTAATCAACAAAGAGATACACGCAGCAGTTGTGATGGCATCGGTGATTGCAGGTATTGTTTATCCCTTTTTGTTCAGGCTTTTTTCACAAAAGCTATTGACCTTTGATTAACTCAAATTAGTTTTTACATTGCCCAAGCCTTTTCCCTGAGAGTTTGAGGTTGAGTTTGGGTGCAGGTTCTTGTTGGGCAGTATATTGTCCTTCCACTTTGTCTCCGTTATATTTAACTTTTCCCACATAATGGGTTTTCAGTCCTCCAATGTCCGTAGTAATATCAAAACTTACATTTGGTCCGCTTACCTCTTTCTTCCTTATTTCAGAGTTTGGCTGGTCAGCCCCTGGAATAGGTATAACATTCTTTTCATTTATGCATATCTTCCAATCACCCATATCAATTGGCTTATTCATTCCTGGCATTATTAAATATTGATAGACCTTCCAGAGACCATATTTAATTGCTCCGCCCCCTGGTTTTGCTTTTGTTCTTGCCTTCTCTGTGGTTCTGGTTTCTGGTTGATTTACGGCCTCCTGAATTATTACTTCAACACTACCTTTGTCAACAAAAACGGAAACGTTAGCCTTTTTGTCAAATTTATAAATATCCCACGACTTTGATGTGCCATTTCCAAGATAATACTTTTCCTTCCTGAACACCTTATTGCCTTTGAAAATTGATATCTTACCCATGGAGCTAATGCCATCGGAGGGATCATCCTTAATGGTAAATCTTGGTTTTTTAAGCCCTCTGAAGTGTCTTGAGCTAAAAAACCTGTTTTGAGGTGCCTTAATCTTTTCAGTTTCAATGATATTTGAGGCTATATTTGCTACCTTTATCTTTGGACTTCCTTTTATTACACGAAAAACCACCTCGTCTGTGCCTTCAGGGAGGTCTTTAAATTTTTCGCTAACAAAACCTCCAAATTCTCCAAGGTTCTTGAGCCTTTTTCCTTTTTTGAATGCAAAACACTCTATGTGAGCCCACTGCTGTCTTTTATGGCCAGGGCTTTTTAGCTCAAAGCTTAGTAAGTAATCAGGCTTTACCTTAATTCTGAAGATATCACCTTCGTGAAAGACTTTTTCAAAGGGTGGATTAAGAATTAGTGCTTTCTTTACCTTCTTTATCCAATCAGGCTCTTTTTTTGGCTTTTCTGATACTTCAAGCTCCTCAGGGCTTATCTCCTTGAAACCTGAAGGAATTGAAAAAATACTGTCATCAAGTCTTTGTTCTTCTATGTCTTTGAGCTCAGCCATTGCCAAAACTTTCCCTTTGTGGTAGGTTATCAGTTTAATTGGAAAATTGTATTTAACTGATATCCATACTTCAGAGGCCTTTTCAGGACCTGAAGGGCCTTCAATTGTATAGACCTCCTTAACGCATTCAAGACCGTTTAGTAGTTCTTTGCTCTTTGAGGCTAATCTGTAAAACTTCTTGCTTGAATAAAAATGGGCCTCAAAAGGATTGTTTTTCATCAATATGGAAAACTCCTTTGGTGCACGCATATAGCCTTGCTTTTCAGGGGCAACAAAGGTCATGAAATCTTCATCTCTTTTAATGAGAAAATATCCCCTATATCCGCCCTGAAGTGTGTCAAACCTGTAGATAGAGTCTTTAAAATAAAAGGTATTAACCGTTTCTTTTCCCTCTGTTTTTATAACCATATTTGCAATAAAGGAAGCGGGAAAAGCCACCTCAATGGTTAAAAGGACAAAAAGGAGTGAAAAGAAAGTTAAAAAGAAAATGTGTAAACCCTTGTTTTTCATCCTCCCCCCCCTTTCAGAAGCATTTAATTATCT
>CAZIIE010000144.1:0-4446 GCA_964539375.1 uncultured Nitrospirota bacterium
AGTGGTTCAGCCATCTCAACTTCCTCTCCAGGTGCTTCTGCCTCTTCAGCCACAGGAGCTTCTTCTACCTGAGCTGCCTCTTCAACTTCAACCGCCTCTGCAAACTCCACTGGCTCTTCAGTGGGCTCTGCCTCAGCCACCACAGCTTCTTCAACCTGTTCCTCTTCTGGGGATACTGATTCCTGAGGCTCGGCAGAGGTTAATTCTTTTTTAGTAATAAGGGCGTTTATCTTGCTTATAAGTTCTTCTGACTCAAAGGGCTTTATAAGGTGGTCATCGGCTCCTACATCCTGAAATAGTTCCTCATCTATTGGCTCAAAGGCACCTGCAAGTAACACCACTGGTATATGCCTGGTTGCCTCGTCCTTTTTCAGTCGTTCACAGAGCTGGTAGCCGTTCATCTTCGGCATCTCTATATCTGCAAGGACGATATCAGGCTTGAAATCCTTGATTATCTCCAGGGCCTCCTCACCATTGGATGCATTGCGTATCTCAAAGTCTTCATCTGCAAGCACCAGTTCAACCACCTTCTGAATGGTGATGCTATCGTCTGCTAAAAGAAGCTTTTTAGACATTTCACACCCCTCTTTTACGAGCCTCGCTCGAAATAAACTACCCTATTATGACAAATTTTGTTTTTTAAATCAACAACTCAGACCAAAGGTGTGTTAAAATATCCCATGGCCAAAAGGGAGATAAGATACATAAACCGCTTTCTCTACTTTGTTCTGAAAACCAGGGAAAAGGGCGAGATTATTTACTGCTCGGGAGTGAATGTTATTCCCTTTCTTCCCATAACAAGAGGCAGGCACAAGGCGATGAATAACCCTGTAATCAGGGGGCTCCAGATTGTAAACCTTGATATAAGAGACAGGGCATTAAAAAGAGGTGCCAGGCCCATTACCATTCAGGGAGATGAATGTAGTGGACTTTCACCTACAACCGATGTCTGGTATAAGGAGCAGATACTGATAAAGGACGCCCCTGAGGGTTTTTCAGAGGAGATCCTTGAATATGCGGTGGTAAACCTCCTTAAGAAGATGGATAAGGCAATTATGCTTAATGCTCAGATGCCTGATAGGCTGCTTCCAGCCGAGGAGCTTGAGGCATTCCTTGAAAGACTTTGCCTGCAATATGGTGGCTCATCCCGTTAAAGGTCTCCCTTTACTTTCTGCCCTTTTACTTGGTTTTTTCTCAATCCTATCTCAGACCCTCATAGTGAGGGCTTTGCTTTCAGTGTTTTCAGGAAATGAGCTGATAATTGGTCTCGTCCTTTCTCTTTGGATAGCCTTTACATCAGCAGGTAGCATAATTTGTTTGAGGCTTAAACCTGAAAGGTTCACAATCGCTCTTGGCTTTGCCCTGTCAGGACCTTTGGTTCAGGTGCTTCTTGCCCTTTCATGGTATGTCTATCCCCTGTCAGGCCTTTCCTTCGGTGAGGTTATCCCCCTTTATAAAAGCATGTTTTTTATAGTGATATTGCTTTTTCCCCTCTGTTTTATCTACGGCGCTCTCTTTCCTCTTGTGGTGAGATATTTTTCTTTAAGCCCCTCCTTTGTCTATGGTCTTGAAAGCCTGGGTGCCTTTTTGGCAGGTGGGACATTCAGCCTATTCTTTGCTGGCACAGTGCCTGACAGGCTTCTGGTGCTTTTTCTCTCTCTTTTTTCAATGGCCCTTTCTGTGTGGATAGCTGGAAGACGGGTATTGCTGCCTTTGATTGTTATTCCCCTTGTAATGCATATTTTTTTGCCAGACTCTACAAAAGAGGTGATGGCAGGACAGATTGTTCAGAGGGACTATTCAAAGGAGGGTGAGGTTATTATCACTGAAAGGGAGGGACAAAAAAACCTCTATGTCTCGGGAAAGCATCTTTTCTCCTTTCCTGAGCCAAGGTCAGAGGAAATCCTTACCCACATACCTGTGCTTTTTTCCAGGCCTGACAGGGTGCTCATCATTGGAGGCTCACCACTTCTTGCACTGAAGTTCAGGAGCTATTCCTCTTCGAGGGTTACCTATCTTCAGTTTAATAAAAGGGTGCTTGAGCTTACCCTGAAAGAGCTGAAGGAAAGGCAAAGGAGTCTGTTTAAAGAGAGTAGCTGGCTGAGGCCTGTCACAGAAGATGCAAGGGCCTATCTTAAAAGAACCGATGAGCTTTATGATATCATTATACTCAACAGTGCCTTTCCCACAACCGCAAGCCTGAACAGGTTTTACACAATGGAGTTTTTCAGACTTGTTAAAAAACATCTTTCTTCTGAGGGTGTTTTCTGCCTCTCCTTAATGGCTGTGCCAGGCTACATGTCAGAGGAGATGGCCCTTGCTAACAGCACGATTTACAGGACTGTAAAGAGCATCTTCCCCCATGTTAGGACAACCTCCATGGAATATGCCCTTTTGCTGGCATCAACCAGACCCATCGGACTAAATCAAAAAAGACTTGACACTCTGTTTAAAGCTCCTTCATTATCCCTGAGATACCTGGATAGCTCAATTATAGAGGATATGTTTTCGCCCCTCAAGAGGGAGAGATTTGAGAGGCTCCTTTTGGAAGGGAGACAGCTTAACACAGACCGCCACCCTGTCTCCTATCTCTATAATGTGCTGCTCTGGGCGGAGACCCACGGTGGTGGATGGATGAAATTGGTGCTGAAAAATCCCCTAATTTCCCTGCTCATGATTGTCCTTTTGCTGGGTCTGGTTGTTCTTTCTACAGCCTGCTCAGTGAGAAAGGCAGAGGCTTCGGTGCTTTTCAGCATTGGCTTTACAACCCTTTCGGTTGTGACATTGTCTGCCTTTGTCTATCAGTCAATAAGGGGTTATATATATGAGATGATAGGTCTTCTCACAGCCCTTTATATGCTTGGAAGCGCTTTAGGCGCAATAGGGATAGAGAGGCTCGGGAATGCTAAGAGGAGGCTCCCTGTTATACTATCTTTGTTTATTCTTCTTCTTGGAATGTATCTCTTTTTTAGCAAAACAGAGGCTGGTCTATTTTTGATGGTTCTTCTCTTTGGCGTAATGGGAGGTGCCCTTTTTGGTGTCTCGGCTGCTGCTATTGAAAGGGTGGAGATAGCCTATGCCCTTGACCTTGCAGGTGCCTTTTTCGGTGCCCTTACGGTGACCCTGTTTTTGTTTCCACTCTTCGGGCTGAATTATACGGTTGGTTTTCTGGTATATCTAAATCTCCTTTCTCTTTTACTGGTATTGAAAAGGGGGATAAAAAGGGGCATATGAAACTGATAAGGGTGGCTTTTATTGTTAGCATTGTCGGGTCATTGCTTGCTGCCTCATTTATAAAAGGTGCAGGCGTGGATGAAAGAGCCTTTTTAAAGGGGCTTGCTGGTGATGAGGTGGTCTTTAAAGAAAAGCTCAGGAACCCACCCCATTATCCATCTAACACCGATGTGATTGCCTTTAACTCCTATGATATCCTTCCCTCTGTCAGGGGTTATGCAGGCCCTATCAGGACCCTGATAGCCATTGATTCAAAGGGAATAATCAGAGGTGTGAGGATAATCCAGCACAGAGAGACAGAAAACTACGTCCACTACATGCTAACCCCTGCATATCTAAACCAGTATGTGGGGAAAAGGGTCACAGACCCTCTGAGGGTTGATGTTGACATTGATGGTATAAGCCGTGCAACGGTAAGCGTCCGTGCCCTTGCAAAGACCGTGAGGCTTTCCTCAAGGGCTATGGCAGAGAGGCTCTTCGGCATAAAGGCCCTGGGTGAGCCCAACGGTGGTAGCCTTGACCTGAAGGCTATTGTCTATATATTATTTTTTGGCCTCTCACTGGTTGCGTATCATTATACAAGAAAAAGGAAGACCCTCCTGAGATACAGAAGATGGTTTCTTTTCACAGACCTGCTGATAGTGGGGATATATGGGTCAGCATTCTTTTCCATACTCCATGTGATGAATGCCCTAACAGGTAACTACTCAACCTCCCTTTTTTGGATGGCGGTGGTTGGTGGCACCCTTCTGTCTGTGGTGCTGGCAGGAAGGCTTTACTGTGGCTGGCTTTGCCCCTTCGGTGCACTGCTTGAGCTTATGGACAGAATAGGCGGTAAAGGATGGTTAATTTCAGAAAGACAGGAAAAAAGGCTAAGACTTATTAAGTACTGGCTTGTTATACCCTTATTTCCCCTTGTGATAATTACAGGAAGGTCCGATTATGCAAACTTTGAACCCTATGTCACTCTCTTTTCCCTTCATGGCACACCTCTAATGTGGTCAGTGCTGGTGCTAATGGTTGTTTTAAACCTGAGGGTAAAGAGATTCTGGTGTCGTTACCTCTGCCCTGTGGCAGCCCTGCTGGGAATGTTAAGCAAAAGGACAGAGGGCTATCCCTCAGCCCCTTCATGCCCCATGGGAAACCCTCCATCACCCCATATATCCGAGTGTATCAGGTGTAATATTTGCTACGGCTCACGCACTTCGGAGT
>CAZIIE010000145.1:0-4421 GCA_964539375.1 uncultured Nitrospirota bacterium
ATGACATTAAAGATGACACCGACAGTGAGTCAGCAGGTGATATAATCACTGACTTTATAAGAACCTTGACCGACAGGCCTGACACAGCCCTTCACTGCTCAATCGCTGGTGGTCGCAAGACCATGAGCTTTTATCTTGGTGCAGCTCTACAGCTCTTCGGTCGTCCCCAGGACAAACTGTACCATGTACTTGTAAGAGCGGAATTTGAGAATAATCCCGAGTTCTTTTATCCTCCCAAAAAACCCAGACGCATAAAATGCATGTTACCCGATGGAAGGACAAAACTCCTTTCAACCAAGCAGGCAGAGATTTATCTTGCCGAACTTCCCTTCGTAAGGCTTAAAAGCAGGCTCTGGCTTGAAGGTAAAACCTTCAGGGAATTGATTGAAGAGGCGCAGGAGAGCATGAGTCTCTATACACTTCACAGACCTGTAGTAATCAGGCTTAAAGATAGAAGACTTTTTATTGGAAACACCGAACTCTCTCTGCCCCCCATGCTTATTGCCCTGTACTCAGCCTTTGCCTTTCAGAAGACCAGAGGATGCAAAAAACCTGCAAGGAACAACTGCTCAGGATGTAGCGACTGTTACATTGATGCGGATAAGCTCATGAGCAGAGAGTTTCTTAAGCTGATTAAAAAAATAAACACTCTGCTTTATGGCAAACAATCATCTCGGCTTTATGATGAAAGGTGGCAGAGGTATGAGGAAAAAGGAGGCATACCGATTGATACAATTAGACAGAATATCTCAAAGATAAACAAACATATTGCTACCTTAATTGATGATGACCCGAGCTTTTACCAGATTAAAAGGGTTGGCAGTTATGGTAAGTCCTCTTATGGACTAAAGGCAGACAAAAGATTGATAAGGTTTGATTAAATGACCATTAAGTACAGTCTTTTTAAACTCAATATCCGTCCTATAGATGTGCTGAACCTGCCCACTTACAAGGGTTCAACACTGCGAGGTGCCTTTGGGGTGGCATTCAAAAGGGTAGCCTGTGCCTTAAGAAGACAGTCCTGCGATGACTGTCTTTTGAGCACAAGATGTGTTTATTCCTTTGTTTTTGAGACAAAGCCAGAAAGGGAAGTAAGTTACTTTGGTAAAATCAGGTCAATTCCTCGCCCCTATCTGATTGAACCACCCCTTGACAGCAAAACCCAATACACACCTGATGAGACCCTTTCCTTTAATCTTCTACTTATTGGAAAGGCAACCGAGTATCTACCATATTTTATATATGCCTTTCAGGAGTTAGGAAACTCTGGCATCGGGCGGGGGCGAGGTAAGTTCAGACTTGAAAATGTTGTTGATATAGCTTCTGAAGAGCATCAGGTAATCTTTGATTGCTCATCAGGGGTGCTGAAGCCTTCGGTGACCTTAGACATTAACCTCCAAAGGCCAATAGCGGAGGTGATTGAGCATAGAGCCTTTGAAAAAACAATTCCTGAAGTGGAGTTCCAGTTCCTCACACCTACCCGCATAAAATACCAGCGACATCTTGTTTCAGTGCCCGAGTTTCATGTTCTAATAAGGCAAACCCTTAGAAGGCTTTTTCTTCTGTGGTATTTTCATTGTTCTTCAGGCACGGATGATGTGGATAAGCTTAAAAACTATCACCGCGAGCTAATAAACAGGGCTCTTACCGTAAAAACTAAAGGGCACAGCCTGTTCTGGAATGACTGGGAGCGATACTCCCATCGCCAGCGAACCAAAATGAGCCTTGGTGGATTCCTTGGAGAGATAACCTTCCTTGATGTGCCCGAGATTTTTATTCCCTTTCTCAGGGCAGGCGAGTTGCTCCATATTGGAAAAGGCACAACCTTCGGGCTTGGAAAGTTTGTATTGAAACCTTTCTGAAACATTTCATTTCTTGCCATCAACTGACCATCCCTCGCAGAATAACTGTATGGAAAGGGCACTTTACATCATCGCCTATGACATCACAGAGCCAGTAAGGCTCAACCGTGTGAGGTATTTCCTGAAGGGATACTCCACAGGTGGACAGAAGTCTGTCTATGAGTGTTTTCTCAGCCAGAGTGAACTTAAATTTGTAATCAGCAATCTGAAACGATTGATATATGAGGCTGACGACAGAGTTCACATATTTCGCCTTGATGCCCGCAGTCGCACCATAACCCTTGGCATTGCTCTGCAACCCAAAAACCCTTCATTCTTTTTCTTTGGCTGATGGGCACCGCATACATTGATAAGCCTGGCTGTGAGATAAGACTTGACGGTGATGCTCTGGTGTTTTACCAGAACGGTCACAGGGAGGGAGTGGTGCCCATCAAGCCTTTAAAACGGGTCGTTATCGTTGGTAAATGTGGGCTTGACACAGGGGTTCTCCATCGCCTTTCTAATGAGGGGATTCAGGTTATTATGCTTTCAGGAAGAACCTTGAGGTTTCGCTGTGTGCTACAGGGCAGAATCCACAGAAATGGCTTGCTCAGGCAGAAGCAGTATGAAAAATCTGTTGACAGAAGCTTTTCGTCCTCACTTGCAAGGACAATAGTGCTGAAAAAGCTTAAAAATCAATGTTGCCTTCTACAGCAGGCACTGGAGATTAAACCCTCCGCTGGCTTACATCTTTCAGAGGCAAAAAAGAGGCTTCTTGGTATTATTAAGAAAATTGAGCTGAATCAGCCTGAGCAGGCATCACTGATGGGATACGAGGGCACAGCATCTTCAATCTATTTTGGGGCATACTCAAGGCTTTTCCACGAAGGGCTTGGCTTTAAAGGGAGAAACCGAAGACCACCCCGCGACCCTGTAAATGCAATGCTGTCGCTCTGTTACACAATGCTTTATGCTGATATCAGCACCGAGATTTACATCGCAGGGCTTGACCCCACCATTGGTTTTTATCATGGTTTTGAGTACGGTAGAGACTCTCTTGCATGCGATATTGAGGAGCCCTTCAGACCAGAGGTGGACAGGTTTGTGTGGGAGCTGTTCAGGAAGGAGCATTTCAGAGACAGAGATTTTACAGAGGAAAAGGGAGGGGTCTATCTGAAGAAGAAGGCACGGGCAAGATTTTATCCCCTTTATGAGGAGTTTTCAAGACCTTTAAGAAAGAGGATACAGAAAACTCTCAGAGAAATCATAGAGAGGTTGATGGAAAATGAAACGGACCCTTTATCTTTGCCAGACTAAAGGACTGAAGGTAAAACTGGATGGCCCATCGCTCTGGATTGAGCAAAAGGGGCATGCAGGCAGACGGGTACCCTTTCAGATGATTGAGCATGCCGTGGTTCTTGGTAACATAACACTTGAAACCGCTGTGCTTACTTCACTTTCAGAGTTCAACATTCCGATAACGGTCTTTTCAAAAAAGGGCACCAATGCAACCGTGATGGTCTGTTATGATGAAAAACTCCCACCTTACTATCATCGTCAGAAGGTGTTTTACCGTTCGCCTCGTAACAGGGAGAGATTTCTCAATATCGTTCGTCACTGGCGTAGAAGAGTTCAGATTTCTGCACTTAAAAGATATTCTAAAGCCCTGTTAAAGAAGTTTAAAGAACAGGGACTGAAGGATGAAACCTTTAAAAAGATTATCAGAAATGAAACCCTTCTTTATCAGGACCGTTACAGCATGGTTTATTCAATAGTGAGAGGGCTGCTCTGCCAGATGATAATTACCGAGGTTAAAAAAGCACGGCTTGACCCATCCCTTGGCGTTGTCCATCGCCGACACCCCCATGCCCTTGTTCAGGACATAGCCTATATGCTTGATGCAGAGGTTCATGTTCAGGCAATGCAGTTTTTCAGGGCAAAAACATTGGAGCCCCTGATTACCAGTATTGGCGTTACTTCTGAGGGGATGCACAACATTGCCCTCAGGTTTGAAAACAGAAAGATGGCAATTTATGAGCTGATAAATCAGGTAATTGACTCAATAATAGAGGCCATAATTGAACTTGAGGCAAAGGCAGAGATAAAAAAACAGAGGACCGAAAAAGATGAAAAACCACTATCTTGTATGCTATGACATAACAGAGCCTTCAAGGCTTCAGAGGGTTTACAACCGTATGAAGTCCTGGGGGCTTCACATCCAGTATTCTGTGTTTTTCTGCACCCTCACCCGTCATCAGCTTTCCTCATTAATAGATGAACTCAACAGGATTATTGATACAGAACAGGACGACATCCGAATCTATCCCCTGCCTTCAAATCCTGAAACAATCGTGCTTGGCTGTGGCGACCGTGTGCCCGATGGGGTGGAGGTTATAGTATGAGCTGGCGATGGAAAAAGGGCTTGAACTATAATATCTTCTGTGGTATGATTTATTCTAATATTTTGCCAGCATGTTCTTTGAAAACTCTATGCAAATTCCGTTCCAGAAAAAATTTCAAAAATTCTGCGGAACGCCTCTGTAAGTTATTGATTTTAAATAATAAAAAAGGGGTGGTCTG
>CAZIIE010000146.1:0-4414 GCA_964539375.1 uncultured Nitrospirota bacterium
CTGTAAAACAGGTCCTCTCTGAATCTGCCTTCCTCTATTGACTTTTGAATGTCAACATTGGTTGCAGTGATTACTCTTGTATCAACAAATATATCCTTTCGTCCTCCAATACGCTGTATCTTCTTGTCCTGAAGAAACCTTAGAAGCTTTACCTGTAACTTGAGAGGAAGGTCACCGATCTCATCCAGAAAAAGGGTCCCTCTGTCGGCATATTCAAACTTACCTGCCGTGGTGTTTTCAGCCCCTGTAAAGGCACCCTTTTCATAGCCAAAGAGCTCTGATTCAAGTAGATTTTCGGGTATGGCACCACAGTTTATTGGAACAAAGGGGCCCTCTGAACGCATACTGAGTGAGTGTATTGCCCTTGCAGCCAGCTCTTTACCGGTGCCACTTTCACCCTGTATAAATACCGGAACATCCGAGGTTGCCACCCGCCTTATTGTATCAAAGACCAGCTTCATCTCATAGCACTGCCCGACCATTCCACAGAGATTGGTCTCTTTTTTCTCAACCCTTTCCTTCAGTTTTCGGTTTTCTTTTTCAAGGTTGGCAAGATGAAAGGCCCTTTTAAGGATTATCTTCAGTTCGTTTAGATTTATTGGTTTGCGGTAGTAATCATAGGCACCCTTTTCTATTGCTTTAAGGGCATTTTCATGGTCATTGTTTCCTGTTATAACTATTACCTTGGTGAAGGGGTTTATCCTTATTATCTCGGAAAGACATTGGAGCCCCTCCTCTGCGGTATCCTCTGAGGGAGGAAGGCCCAGGTCAAGGGTTACAACCTTTGGATTGTGTTTTTTAAATAGCGATATACCCTCCCTTGCATTGGATGCAAAGGTAAGGATATATTCCTTTTTCAGCCCCCACTTAAGCTGTGTCTTAATTTCCTCACTGTCTTCAATGATAAGGAGTTTTTCCATCCCTCTATTCAGAGTAGATTATACCCTTTTCAAATAAAAACTCTATTACTCTATCAACAGCCTGCTCAAGGCTGAGCCGGTCTGTTTCTACTATAAGGTCAGGCTCTTCAGGCTCTTCATAGGGTGCAGATATTCCAGTCATGCCCTTTATCTCGCCCTTCAATGCCCTCTGGTAAAGACCCTTTGGGTCTCGCTTGATACAGGTATCAATTGAGCATTTAACATATATCTCAAAATAGGGCCAGCCCTTCATTGTTTCGCGTATGAACTGTCTGCTTTCACGGTAGGGGGTAATAAAGGCAGCAAATACCAGAAGTCCTGCATCAACCATCAGCTTGGCAACCTCGGCAACCCTTCTTATGTTTTCCTTACGGTCTTCAGGGCTCAGCCCGAGGTCTTTGTTTAACCCTGTCCTTACATTGTCACCATCAAGCACATAGCTTCTGATACCCATCTCGTGAAGTTTTGCTTCCACTGAATGGGCAAGGGTGGATTTTCCACTTCCAGAAAGCCCTGTGAACCACAAAAGTGCGCTTTTATGACCATTAAGGATATGCCTGTCCTTTTGTTTTATGATAGCCTCAAAGGGATAAATATGTTGCATTTTGAACCACCTCTAAATTTTTTAATTAAATTCAAGCAAAATATATGCCAAAAAAAGCTGTTAAACAATAATCAGGTTATTTAACCTATTTGGTAGACAAAAAAAGTGATTACTGTTACAATTATTTAACAGTATTTTACCACACTTGTAGAGGAAATACCATGAAAGAAATCACCCTTGAGAGGCTAAGGAGCATTCAGCTCTTTTCATCACTCCAAAAGGATGACATTGCTGAGCTAAAGGATGCCCTGAAGATAAAGAGATTTAAAAAAAATGAAGTCATCCTTTTTGAAGAGGACACCAATGAATACATGTATGCAATCCTTTCAGGCAGGGTTAAGGTGTTCAGGAGCACAGAGGATGGTAAAGAGATTATCCTGGCAGTGCACAGAGAGGGAGAGTTCTTTGGCGAGATGTCGTTAATTGATAGAAAGACCTCTCCAGCCACAGTGGTGGCACTTACTGATTCTGTAATTGCACTGCTTTCACGAAGGGACTTTTTTAAGCTTATCAGGAATCAGACAGCTCTGCTGGAGCAGCTTTTACAGATACTATGCGGCAGACTCAGGGATGCCTGGCAGAAGATGGAGATGCTTAACTTTAAAAACGCAGCCCAGAGGGTAAAGATACTTCTTCTTATGCTGATAAGGGACCATGGAAAAGAACAGCCCTCAGGTGATATTTTACTTGACATAAAGCTGACCCATCAGGACATTGCTGATATGACAGGGCTTACAAGGGAAACGGTAACCCGTGTCCTTGACCGATGGCAGAAAGACCAGGAGATTGAGGTTAAAAAGGGTAAATTGTTGCTTCTTAAGAGTGCCTTTCTGAAGGATAATACCCACCTGTGATTTAAATCACAGCTTTGCCAGCCAGCAGAATCTAAAATAAAATCAGGTTAAGAGTCGTTCTTTGAAATCTACTCGCTACTTCTTATTAAGCTTTTAGTAAGAAGCAGTGTTTCCGAAAGGGTAAACTCTGGGTAACCAGGGGGCACAAAGCCACGGGTCCTGATGAGCAGGCTCAACAGGATAGCCGGGCTGCCGAAGAAACAGTGCTTATCCAGGGTTTACTCTGCTCTGGATAACACTTCCGACACCCCCCTTAAGCCTGTTTCCCTTTTCGGGAGCAGGCTTTTTTTTTGGATTAATGATTATGGTGAAAACTTACGATAAAGTTCCCGAAAAAGGCAAACCATCCGAAAGGGTGGGACGCAAAGCCACTGGCCTAAGTCCTGTGGGGGCAGGATAGGGCGGCAGGGCTGCCGGGTACTGGGAATTGGTCGTCCGGTACCGTTCGGGAGGTGAAACAGGAGGTGGTTTATGAAGAGATTTGTTATCTTATTGGTTGCGGCGATAACACTCATTGTATCTCAGGCCTTTGCCTACGATGTGACCCTTTCATGGGACCCACCCACCACAAATGCTGATGGAACGCCGCTTACAGACCTTGCTGGCTATAGGGTCTATTATGGTAACGAGTCTGGTAACTATACAAACCATCTTGATGCAGGCAATACAACCACCTATACGGTTACAGGACTCCAGCCAGGCACCTACTATTTTGCTGTAACCGCCTATGATACATCGGGGAATGAAAGCGACTACTCAAATGAGGTAAGCACTACTATAAGTGGCAACCAGACACCAACGGTTAGTATTTCAGCTGATGTAACCAGTGGTAATGCACCCCTTGATGTAACCTTTACTGCATCAGCTAATGACTCGGATGGCAATGTGGTGAACTATGCCTGGGATTTTGATGGCGATGGAACAGTTGACAGAGAAGGAACATCATCTACTGAAACCTATACATATAACTCTGCAGGCACATATAATGCTACAGTCACTGTCACCGACGACCAGGGTGCTACTGCCACTGATAGTGTGCAGATAACAGTTTCAACCTATGAAAACATTCCTCCAACAGTATCTCTTACTGCCAGTCCGTCAACAGGCAATGCCCCTCTTACAGTCCAGTTTACTGCAGAAGCCTCAGATTCAGATGGAACCATTACAACCTATGAGTGGGACTTTGATGGTGATGGCACCTATGATAGAAACACCAATAGCTCAAATATGACAGGTTACACCTTCAGTGATGCCGGCACCTACAATGTGACGGTCAGGGTTACCGATGACGCAGGTGCCACTGCCACAGATAAAGTGCAGATTACCGTTACCTCAAGCCATGCACCTCAGGTTACTCTGAGTGGTGACCCGCTTACAGGAACAGCGCCCTTGACCGTATATCTTGAGGCAGCTGCCACAGACCAGGATGGAAGCATAACCAGCTATGCCTGGGACTTTGACGGTGACGGCAAGGTTGACACCGAAGGCACTGACAGTTCAGCCTACTATACCTTTACAGAGGCAGGAGAATATACTGTGAAGGTCACAGTCTATGATAATGATGGTCTTACTGGAAGCGATAGTATAAGTATAACCGTTACAGACAGCACAATTGATGCTGACCAGGATGGCATCCCTGACAGTGTTGAAGGAACGGCTGACACCGATGGCGATGGGACTGCTGACTATCTTGATACTGACTCAGACAACGATGGGGTTTCAGATGAGATTGAAGGCACAATGGACAGAGATGGTAACAATATTCCTGACAGGCTTGAAGGAAATGTTGCCACCCTTAAAGAGCCCGTAACCCAGAGCCTTATCACCCTGAAGACTGACCAGGGAAGCCTCACAGCTGTTAAAGCTGTTGACCCGGACACATTAGCCAGTAAACCGGCAGGTATTCAGTTCCCCTATGGGCTTTTTGATTACACTGTTGAGGGTATAACACCTGGTGCAACTGCAAAGATATATGTAATCTTGCCTGAAAATCTGCCGCCTAATTCAGTCTGGTATTTTTATAATCCGGATACAGG
>CAZIIE010000147.1:0-4399 GCA_964539375.1 uncultured Nitrospirota bacterium
ATCTTTAATGACGAGCCAGAGTTTGAAACAGAGACACAGATGAAAACCGTTATGAGTGCCCTCTTTGATGCCTATAATACCTATGAAAGAGCAAGAACCAAAGGTGTACTCAAGTTTCCCTTTAATTTACTTTCACCCTCAATGGAAATGCTTTATGAAATTCAAGAGTGGTGCTATGGATTTATAGAGGCAATTGCCCTTCGGCCAGAAATATGGTTTATTGATGCCTTTAAAGAGGAATTTAACCCTGATGACCTCCCTGAGACGGAAAAGGCTGTGGCACTTAGCATATCTACCATAGGAGCAGTAGCCTATCCTGGAGATTTTGTAAAGACACTACTTGAAAACAAAACTATAGATGACAATGAAGAGGAAATCTCCTCAGCAATCTCAGAGGAAATCTCTAATGTTCCCTTTGCTGTTGAGATACTTCAATCCTATGGTAACAACCTCTGGCAGGAAAAAGTTAAGCAGATGAGGGGTGGTGTCTTTGACTTCAACCCGAAAAAGAAAAAAATTGGCCGCAATGAGCCCTGCCCCTGCGGAAGTGGAAAAAAGTATAAGAAGTGCTGCGGGAGAAACTGAATATCTCTACTATGTAAACATACAAAATAATATTGGCACATCTCAATCTGAGCATATCAAGGAACGAGTGGATAATGAAACTCCTCCTCATAGATGCGGATGTAGTTAACCCAATTAGTGGTGCATTGCCATGTTGGCTGTGCTTCCAAGACCAATTGAGTCAAGGTAGCTGTAAATTTCTTTTAGCCCTTTCCTGATAGCCCTTTTTCCGTAAATACCAATTCCTGCGTAAAAAAGCTCAAACTTTGCCAGATTTTTGAAGATGTATCTCCAGGAATAAAACCTTGCCATTGCCTTGAGTGTCTCTATCTGGAGTGTAACAGGGTCAAGTCCCTTTGGTCTGAACACTATGTGATGGGCATCGTATTTACTCCAGTCTGTGTGTAGAAGCCTTCCTTCTTCCTTCATCTCATAGAAAAAGGGTGTGCCTGGAAGAGGGGTAAGTATAACAAACTGAACGGTGTCTATGCCTAACTTTATTGCAAAATCTGCTGTCTTTCTTATTGTGTCCAGATCGTCGGTGTCAGCACCGAGGACAAACATGCCATGTATATAAATGCCATGGTCCTTTACAGCCCTTATACAGCGGATTATATCGTTAAGGTTCTGACTTTTGTTGTATGCCTCAAGGGTTCTCGGGTTTATGGATTCAAACCCAATGTAGGTGGTGTCACAGCCTGAATCAGCCATAAGTTTCAGGAGTTCCTCGTCCCGTGCCACATCGGTGCGCACCTGGGCTGACCACTTTAGTTTTATTCCCTCAGCTATAACAGCCCTGAGTATCTCCTTGGTTCTACCCTTGTTAGCCGCAAAGTTGTCGTCCACTATAAACTTAGTCGCCTTTGAAACAGAAGAAACATAACGGAGTTCCTTTAGGGTAGCCTCAACTGACTTAAAACGGTACTTTCTGCCAAACATCTGAATAACCGAGCAGAACTTACAGTTAAAGGGACAGCCCCTTGAGGTGGACAGGGGATAAATGTTTGTTGGTGACCAGTTGTGCACAAGGCTGAAATCAGGCTCGGGCAGACTGTCAAGGTCGGTGATAAGGGGATGGGGTGGATTGTTAATCACCCTGCCATCTTTGTCTTTGTAGGATATGCCCTTGATGTCCTTCAGGGCAGGTTTTCCCTTTGTGAGGTGTTGAATAAGGGCTGGAAGTGAATAATCACCCTCGCCTCTGACCACATAGTCAGCATGTTCAAGGGCCTCTTCAACCATAAAAGTTGGATGGGCTCCTCCCATAATAACAGGAATGCCCTTTTCCCTCAGTCGGTCAGCAATGCTGTAAGCCCTAATAGCGGTGGGTGTTATGGTTGAGATGCAGACAAGGTCTGAATTTTCAATATAGGACCAGTCAGGCTCTGAGGTGTCTTCTATAAAGGCCTTAACCTCAAAACCCCTATCACGCAATAGGGTTGAAAGTAACACCGCACCGAGACGGGGGATGGGAAACTTGCTGTAAACATGTGCTCCAGGAGAACGCGCCTCTATAAAAGAAATCCTCCGAACCTCCATAATCCTCATTATACTGTATGTTGTTCTTGATTTCAAATAAAAGTTATTATTAAAACAGGTGCTAAAAGACCATGAAAAGGTATCTTGTAAAGATAAGGGGCAGGGTGCAGGGCGTAGGGTTCAGACCCTTTGTTTATAACCTGGCAAAGAAACTTGACCTCAAAGGTTATGTTAACAACTCATCAAAGGGAGTAACCATAGATATAGAGGGTAACAGGGTTGATGAGTTTTTAAAAAGGCTGAAAGAATCACCTCCACCTCTTTCTGAAATAGAGGAAATCAGGGTTGAAGCACTTGCCCCAAGGGGTTATAAGGACTTCAGTATCGTTAAAAGCAAGGAGGAGGGCAGTTTTACCCATGTCTCACCTGATGTATCCATCTGTGATGACTGTCTGTCCGAGATGCTTGACCCCTCTGACAGGCGATTCCTATACCCCTTTATAAACTGCACAAACTGCGGTCCCCGCTACTCCATAACCCTTAGCCTTCCCTATGACAGGCCAAACACCACAATGAAGGTCTTCAGCATGTGTGAAGAGTGCTTGAGAGAATATGAAGACCCCGGAAACCGGAGGTTTCATGCCCAGCCCAATGCCTGTCCTGAGTGTGGTCCCTCGGTGGAGTTCAGGCTCTTAAACCCACAGTTTAAGGCCCTCACAGGTGATGACCCTATTGAAAACACTATAGCAGTAATCAGGGCTGGCGGCGTGGTGGCAATTAAGGGGCTTGGTGGTTTTCATATTGCCTGTGATGCCTTTAATGAAGAGGTTGTAGAAAGGTTAAGGCAGAGAAAGAGAAAAAGCAATAAACCCTTTGCCCTTATGGCACCTGAGTTAAGCCACATAGAGCCCCATGTATATGTAGATGATGAGGGAAGGAGCCTTCTGGAGTCTAACCGACGACCTATAGTGCTTTTTAAAAGGAAATCAACCTGTAAAATAGCACCCTCGGTTGCACCAGGAAACAGCTATCTGGGCTTCATGCTTCCCTATACCCCCCTTCATTACCTGCTCTTTTATTATCCCTCTGGTGAGAGGAAAGAGCCCAACTTTTCCTGTCTTGTTATGACCAGTGGAAACCTGAAGGAGGAGCCCATTGTACATGAAAACCATGAGGCCCTGACGAGGCTTAAAGAGCTGGTTGATGCCCTTTTGCTGCACAACAGGGATATCTTTATGAGGGTGGATGACTCGGTTATAAAGGAAGGTGTGTTTATAAGGAGAGCAAGGGGGTATGTGCCTGAGCCAATCATGCTTGGGGATGAAGGCCCTGAGGTGCTTGCTGTAGGGGCTGACCTGAAAAACACCTTTACCCTTACCAAGGAACGCTATGCCATAATGAGCCAGCACATCGGTGACATGGAAAACTATGAAACGCTGAGATTTTTTGAAGAGGTGCTTGAAAACCTAAAGTCCCTTTACAGGATAGAGCCCGTTCATATAGCAGCTGATCTACATCCAGCCTATCTTAGCAGACAGTGGGCAGAAAGTCAGTCCCTGCCTGTTACATTTATCCAGCACCACCATGCCCATGCCGCAGCAGTGATGGCAGAGCATGGCCTGAAAGGCCCTGTTTTTGGCGTTATTCTTGATGGAACAGGCTATGGGCCTGATGGCACCCTCTGGGGTGCAGAGGTGCTTTTGGTTGACAGGACTGACTTCAGGAGGCTTGCCCACTTTGAGCCAGTTGTGCTCCCTGGGGGTGAAAGGGCAATCAAGGAGCCCTGGAGGGTGGCTGTATCAGTTCTTAAAAATGCCTTTGGCATAAAGACAGAGGATGTTCTTAAAAGACTCGGGTTTTATGAACGTATAGGAAAAGAAAGGGTCAACCTGATAGAGAAATTAATTGACCGGCCAGATTTTAGTCCTCTGAGCACAGGGGCGGGAAGACTATTTGACGCTGTGGCTTCTATCCTTGGTCTTGTTGACCAGAACACCTATGAGGCAGAGGCTCCCATAAGGCTTGAATCCCTTATCAGGGATGGCATTGAGGATGGCTATGGTTTTACTTTAAGGGAAGGGAACGAAACCTTTGTTTTAAGCTTTTCCCAGACCGTAAGGGAGATGGTGGAGGATTTTTTCCATTCAGAAGGGATTGAAATAATATCCACAAAGTTTCATAATACAGTAGTGGACGCCCTAACTGAGCTTTTAGTTATGCTTTCTGAAAAACACAGGGTCTGTAAAAACAGGGTTGTCCTTTCTGGTGGTGTGTTTCAGAACACTTACCTGCTCAGGAGGTTCAGGAGTGCTCTGGAAGAAAGGGGATTTGAGGTCTTTTTTCACAGGCGAGTTCC
>CAZIIE010000148.1:0-4371 GCA_964539375.1 uncultured Nitrospirota bacterium
TGCCAGGTTAAAAAACCTATTGATAAACCATACTAAGAGGGATATAATTAAAGTGTAATAGGAAAGGATATAAAAACCAAAACATTGCAACCCTTTTAAGGAGGTGGAAGGAGATATGAAAAGGATTAAAGCCATAGGCATAGTGATATTTTTACTTATGTCCATCACTACAGTATACGCCATTCATCAAACCCAGCCTGCTGAAACACAGGTTGCGCTTCCAGGGCCGAGGGCTGATTCACTTTACACCTACATAACCGCCGAGGACAACTACCGCAACTGGTCTGTATGGCCTGGAAAGGAAAAGAGGTATAAGGCACAGGCTCCTCTTATCAGGGTTACCACCTATGTAAATGAGAATGCCCTCTACTCTATCAGGGCAGGCGGTAAGATGGCAAATGGCTCTATAATAGTTACCGAAAACTACAATGAAAGCGGAAAGCTCTTAGCCCTCTTTGTGATGTATAAGATCAAGGGATATAATCCCTCGGCTGGTGACTGGTTCTGGGCACAGTTTAATCCAAAGGGCAAAGTAATCGTTTCAGGGAGAGTGAATGCCTGTATTGATTGTCACAGCAAGAAAAAGGACAACGATTACATCTTTACTGAGGATTTCGTTAAATAGCCTATTAGCCTTTTTTCTTTTGCTTGTTACTGGATGCGCCACCACAGGCGGTACCAAAAGGGAAAGCATAAAGTGGTACAGCCTTGAGGAAGGAAAGGTTCTTGCAAAAAGACTTAATCGCCCCTGTGTGGTAGATTTTCATTTCTCCAGGGGCTGCCCCCGCTGTGAGAAGCTTGAAAAATATGTCTATTCCAACAGGGAAATTATACACAAGCTAAACACCGAATTCATACCCATAAGGATAGAGCTCTCAGGAGAGCTTACTCCTGAAGAGAAAGCCCTCGGAGAGAGATTTAAATACAACAATGAGTGTCTTCTTCTCTTCATGGACCCTGAGGGAAATGTAATCAAGGACCCATCAGGAAAAAACCTCTGTTTCGTTGACTATATTGAGCCTGAATGGTTTATCAGGTATCTTGATATGGCAAAGCAGAGGGCACTTAGATAACAGGTCCGAAGCCTTGCCAAAAACCACCTTCATTGGATATCATTAAAAGTCAAGCCTGAAGCCCCGACCTTAGGTTGGAGAGCTACACCTCGGTTTATTCAATCCATAATCTATTATAAAGGGAGGTTCTTTATGTTTTCAGAGGAAGAACTCAAGAGGTATAACCGACAGATGATGATGGAAGGATGGGGAGAGGAGACCCAGAAGAAATTGAAGGAAACCACCGTATTTATTGCAGGTGCTGGTGGGCTTGGCTCACCTGTGTCCATATACCTTGCTGTGGCAGGGGTAGGCAATATCAGAATCTGTGATTTTGACTCACCTGACTGGACAAACCTTAACCGCCAGATACTTCACGACCATACCCGTATCGGCACAAACAAGGCAGTCTCTGCAAAAATGACCCTTGAAAGGCTGAACCCTGATATAAAAGTGACCGCCTTTTCTGAGAAGATAACCGAAGAAAGCGTTGATAATCTCGTAGGCAATGCTGACCTTATTGTGGATTGCATGGACAACTTTCCCACCCGTTATGTCCTTAACAGGGCCGCAATCAGAAAGGGCATACCCCTTGTGTTTGGAAGCATCTGGGGTATGGACGGAATGGTCTCTTTCATTAAATCCCCTGAAACTCCCTGCCTTAGATGCATATATCCCGATGCCCCGCCCTCGGAGACCTTTCCAGTGGTTGGCACCACCCCAGGCGTAATCGGCTCACTGCAGGCCCTTGAGGTAATTAAATACATTACCGGTATTGGCGAAAACCTCAAGGGTAAGCTCCTTGTCTGGAACGGTGCCTCAAACCAGTTCAAAACCTTCAGGATACCCAGGGACCCTGAATGCGACCACTGCGGTTAGGCTAATTTTTAATTATAGCTAATCTATTAATTCCAGCTTTAGATATGGTATAATGATTCTTAAAAAGGCCCTTTGAAGCCAGACCTTTATTTTCATGCATCAGAGGAAGGGTTGCTTGAAATTATTTAAAGGGCCTGACAGGAGGGCATTAAACCATATCTTGCTGGAGGTGGATTGAGATGAAGAAAAACATAGGCAATGTTGAAAGGGTAATTAGGGTGATAGTTGGTGCAGGTATTACCTCTCTTGCCTTTGTAGGCCCAAAGTCACCCTGGGCTTTACTTGGCATTATTTTTATCGTAACAGGGCTTCTTGGATGGTGTCCACCCTATGCCCTGCTTGGCATCTCAACAAGAAAGGAAGATTAACCTATCGGTTTTTCCTAAAACGATAAAGATGATAGGCAGTATCAGGGCCTACCAAAGTCCTTGCTATCTGATAGGGGAGCTTTAGCCTCCCCTTAATTATCCTTTCTCTGTAAAGATATCTCTTTCGTATTAGCTCTGCCTTATCGGATAGGTCCTTTTTCATCACTGGATTTTTATTATAATCAATTTTATCGGTTATGTTATAATTGCATGTTATACCTATATGGAAAGACAAGAGGTAATAAAGAGAATATATTCACAGATAGACGAGATACCAACCCTTCCTGCTGTGGTGCCAAAGCTCCTTTCCCTTTTTGAACAGGAAGATGCAGATGCCAGAAAGATAGCCAGGCTTATCTCTGAAGACCCAGCCCTTACAGCAAATGTTCTCAAGGTCGCCAACTCTGCCTACTACGGTTTTCCTGGAAGAATCACAGGCCTTGAACATGCAGTGATGCTCCTTGGCTTCAACATGGTCAGGGCTTTAACCCTGTCGGTAGGGGTGATAAAGAGCTTACCTGAAAGCAAAGATGGCTTTTTAGAGGAAACCCTCTGGTTACACAGTATAAGGGTTGCCACCTCCATGGAAGAGCTTGGAAAACAGTTCAGCATGCCCTCCGATGAACGGGGCTACATATTTATAATCGGTCTTCTCCACGATATTGGCAAGGTGCTCTTTGACCTTCTTTTTCCCGACCAGTACAAAGAACTGCTTGACAGGGAGCAGGACTTTGATACAGCGAGCCTTTCAAAAAAGGAGATATCTCTCTTTGGCATCAATCATGCCGAGGCAGGCTCATTACTTCTTAAAAGATGGAACTTTCCAGAGATAATCTGGATGCCCATTGGCTTCCACCACAGTGATAACCTTCCCGAGGGCATTGATAACAGGCTTCTCTCCCTGCTGAGACTCTCTGATATGATATCCCTTAACTACGAAACCCCTGAAGATCTCTGCCCAGAAGACTGTAAGGCTGAGCTTGAAACTCTTAGTCTTGAGGAAGATGTGCTATTTACCACTGCCCATAGCCTTAAAGAGGCTGAAGAAAGAATCAGGGCATTTTATCTTTCACTTCATTAACTGGAACAAGCCATACAATCTCATAGGGAAGGAGCTTAAGAGCAATACCCTTTCCATCTGAAACCCACAGCACATTATTTACTATATCAATCCACTCGGTCTCCTTCACGCCGGTCTCTGAAAGGGGTATCTCAAGTTTACAGGGAAGATTTGAGATGTTAACAAGTGCTATCAGATGCTGGCTTTCATCGGGAGCCACACGATAAAGGCTCAGCACCTGGGGAGAAAGCCTTAGGACCTTCTGTGAGGCGTTAGGATGAAAAGCCCTCTGTTTGGTTCTTATAGTGATAAGTCTGCCAAGCTCCCTGTTAATCCTTGATATCTTTGAAAAGGGGTCAGCCAGGGCATTGTAGATGGCCTCTTCATCAATCACCGAACGGTTTATCTCCCTCTTTGAGTTTGTTGCAAGCACCGCCTCTATGTCGTTTCTTGTCCCTATAAGACTGTGAAGGTATATGCCAGGGACACCCTGCAGCATAAGGGCTATTATCCTTGTGGCTACGAACCTCCTTACCTGATAGGCGATGTCTTCTGGGGCATCTTCACGGTTCAGTGCGCTAAACCAGGTGATATTTAACTCGTAGGGCTCTTTTTTGCCCGACCTCCCCCTTCGGTAGGAGACAAAAGCACCGTGCTCTTTTGCCCTTTGAACGATAAAATCTATCTCTTCTGCATCAAGGATGTCCTTTACAGCCATCAGGCCAATACCATCGTGGGAGTCAAGGAAGTTAAAAAAGTGGGCACTGTCGCCTGGTTTTTCAAGGCCTTCTATCCAGTCACTCAGTCGGGTTGAGTCTTCCCTGTAAAAGGTATAAAGGACCATGGGAGGAAGGGCAAAGTTATATACCATCTGGGCCTCATCGGTTCCGTCTCCAAAATAGGATATGTTTTCCCTGTGAGGGACATTGGTCTCAGTAATAAGTGCTACATGGGGTGCAACTATATCAAGCACATCCCTGAAGAGCTTTACTATCTCGTGGGTCTGGGGTAG
>CAZIIE010000149.1:0-4291 GCA_964539375.1 uncultured Nitrospirota bacterium
GAAGCACAGAAAAGGATACCACATGTCCCCACTGTGGTTCAAGGGAGGTTAAGAAACTCCTCTCTGCTTTCTCCTGCTCTATAGGGTTCGGTTCTTCAGGAGGTGGTGGCTTTTCTGCACCAACCTGAGGCCCTTCTTCCTGCTGAGCAGTTAGCTCAGCCTGTAGCCAAGACGCTCAATGGTGTCAGAGACTATCCTTTTTACTTCGGTTTCCTTTAGCTGGCGGTCGTCAAACTCTACAACCACACGGCCGCCTTCAGCCTCTACACCTAAAATGCCTTTGAGTCCCCCGAGAAACCTTTTTAATGCCTGAGAGCATTCATAGCAGTACATCCCGTCAACATTGAAGGAAAGCCTTGCCATGCACTATTTTAACCTATTCCCTCAGTACCTCTTCAATATTTATCCTCACCCTTTCAAGGATTTCGCTGTAGGCCCTTGAAAAACGGTCCCTTGGCCTTTCAAGGGTTATGTCAAAGTTATCAACAACCCTTCCAGGTGAGCAGGATAGTATCACTATCCGGTCAGATAGATACACAGCCTCGTCAATGCTATGGGTTACAAACAGAACCGTTATCCCCCTATCTTTTACAAGCTCAATCAGCAGATTCTGGAGCCTGTGTCGGGTTTTTTCATCAACCGAGGAAAAGGGCTCATCCATCAACCACAGTGTTGCATCCGAGGCAAGCACCCTGCCAATGGCAGCCCTTTGCTGCATACCCCCTGATACCTCGTAGGGATAGAGCTCGCTGACCTCTTCAAGTCCAAGGGTTTTACAGATTTCCTCTGTCCTTTTTTCAGCCTCTCTGTCCTGTACCCCCCTGAGTGTCATCGGTAAAGAGATGTTTTTTCTGATGGTGTACCAGGGAAAGAGATTGTGGTGCTGGGTAACATAGCCAATAGATGGTGAAGGGCCATTGCCTTCAAAGGAAAATCTGACCTCTCCACTGTCAGGCCTTTCAAGAGAGGCAACTATCCTCAAAAGGGTGGTCTTCCCCGAGCCAGTTGGACCCACGATTGAGGTTATACGACCCTGAGGTGCAAACAGGGAGACCTCATCAAGGGCAACTATCTCCTTTTTTTCTACACTTAAAAAGACCTTTTTTACCTTTTCAATGCTCAGGCCTGGAGGGCTCATTTCTCAGAGGCTCTCCAGTGGCTCACCCTTTTTTGAAATCTGTGTATCATGGTATCAATTATAAAGCCTGTAATGGCTATGACTATAAGGGCTGAGAAGGTATATTGGTAGTCAGAGGTCTTGCAGGCAGTGCAGAGCATATAACCAAGACCGCTCCTTGTGCCAGGGAATATCTCTGCAGCTATCAGCACAAGCCAGGTAACACCCATTGCAATCCTGATGCCGTTTAACATATCAGGCAGGGTAAAGGGCAGGATAACCCTGTAAAATATCTGCCACTGGCTTGCTCTCAGGAGGTTCATGGTTTCAATATAGGTTTTTCTCACGGTCCTGACACCATGGACAGTGCTTATAAAGATGGGGAAAAAGGCACCCCACCAGAGTATAAGTATCATGGCAATCTGAACCTGGTCCAGTATATCATGTCTCCACGCCTGAAGCTCACCGTAGAGGATGGAGGCAATTGAGGTAAGTCCAAAGAGCACGGTGGCTATGGGTAAAAGCACAATCGGGTTAATAGGCCTTGCCATCTGGACAACAGGGTTCAGTAGATGATAGAAGGGTTTATAACGGCCAGCCAGAAAACCCAGCGGAACTGCAGTGACAAGGCCAAGCCCAAAGCCGAGGGTTAGCCTTATGAGGGTCATCAAAAAGGAAAAGGCAAGGGAGCGTGAATAAATGTCAGGTGGTCTGAAGGGATGGGTCAGGACATCTATTACCTCTGAAAAGGAGGGCACCACAGCGGTGCCCGTCCTTTCAGCCAAGTACCAGGCAAAAAGTATCAGCAGTGGAAATATTGAACCAAGGGCAATCCTTGTAAAAAGCCAGTCATGCCAGGGTTTATTGCGATTCATAGAAGCACTATTCAGAGCGGAGCTTCAACTCTCCCAGGGCCTCACGGGCAGGCTCAAGCTCTAATATGCTTTTTCTTATCTCCTCGGTTTTAAGGCCCTTCAGATTTTTCTTGAAATGACCGGAGCTTTTCATAAGCTCAATCCAGGTGTCAACCCCCTTTATCCAGTCTGCGTCAGGCCTGATAACATAGGCCACATTTCTGACGCTATCCTTTCCAATAGCTGGTGGGGTCTTTGTCCACTTTGACTCTGCCTCAAAGGCCTCCTTGATGTTTCTCTTCATCAGGTCAGCCCCTGCTGCAATCACCTTAAGGAGTGACTTCACGATGGAGCCCTTTTCCTTAAGGGTTTCTTCATGGGCAGCAACCACACAGCAGGGATGTCCCTTCCATTTGCCTTCAGGGGGGAGTTCAGCCAGGTCGGCAACCCTTTTGCCAACACCTTTATGAACCAGTATTGAGACCATTGGTTCGTTTACGACCACTGCATCAACCACGCCTGATGATAGAGAGGGAAGAGCATTTTTAAGACCCTGAAGGTTTACAGTAACCACCTTATTGGGTTTTCCTTCGGCATTGATGGGCTCCTGACCAAAGGGGATCCCCTCCTCTGTGAGGGCCCTTGTGAGTATCATGTAGGCAACAGCCATTGGTGCCTTGTAACCAATCCTGACAGGTCTCGGAGAGGCCTTTATATAATCAACAAACTCCTTCCAGCTGTTTACAGGCATGTCCTTTTTAACCACCAGGGCATCACCATCGTTGTTAAGGGGCATGAGAACCTTGAGAGGGGCACCCTTGTCAATGAATTTTGCTGTTGGCCCTAATCCGCCAAGGCCAACCTCTATATGTTTCTGCTCAAGGGCTGCAGGCATCTTTGAGCCACCACCAACCTTGACCATCAAAACCCTTGCCACTGCCTTACCGTTATCATAAAGGTCATAGACCTCTTTGTCCTTGAGCTTCTTGAGAAAAACCCCGTACTCGGACTTAAGCCTTTCACCTGCCTCTGCTGCAACATACAGGGCAATCTGATGGTCATGCCCCACATGGCCAACCTTTATCAGGGGTAGCTCCTCTGATGGATAGGCAACTGGCTGAAAGAGTAAACTCAGCAGGAAAAACACCGGAAAAAACCTTAAAAGAGACTTCATATATACCTCCTCGTTGAAGATTTACGGAGTTGTCATTGAAAAAACCGATAGAAATTATAGCAGTTTCAAAAGGGTTTTGTTAAGGTGAAGTAAGTAAAGGTGTTTTGGTATAATCACTATTAGTGTTATGGCAAAAAAGATTCTGATATTAGCCATCCTGACGGTGGTTGTCATAGCAGGCTTTTATTACTTTACCCACAGAGTGCCCTTTGAAAAAAGACCACCAGCTGTGGGAAGTGCTGCCCCAGATATAATGCTTGCCGACCTTTCAGGCAGTATGCACAGCCTATCGGATTACAAAGGCAGGGTTGTGATAATCAATTTCTGGGCAACCTGGTGCCCACCCTGTAAGGAGCAGTTAAAGCTATTTCAGAGGTTTTTTGATAGATACGAAAAGGATGGTCTGATGGTTTTTGCCCTTTCGTTAGACAGTCCTGACCTTTCTGAAGTTCAGCAGATGGGGATAACCTATCCAGTGTTTGAGGCAAGTAAAAGGATTAGAGAGCTCTATGGTAATATCAATACTGTGCCAGCTACCTTTGTGGTTGGAAAAGAGGGCTGGATAGTTGAAAAGACTAAAAGATATTATAATGAAGAGACCTTAGAGAGGCTTTTGAAAGGTCTCCTCAGGTAAGGTAAAAGATGTTAAAGGTTCTGTTAATCATAACCAGTTATTCCCATGACATTGCCACTGCCTTTCTGACAGTAAGCGGCATCCTTATGGTTATTCTTTACCTGAAGCGTGAGGAATTAATGGGGCTTGGCTCTCAAGAGGCCTTTGTAGAGGTGTACAGGAGGGTTAAGCTGATTGCAGAGGCATCGCTTCTGTGGATACTCCTTGCCGGTGTGCCAAGGACGGTTTTTTATAAAAAGATGGAATGGTCATACATTGCTGGTGATACCCAGATAGTGGCAATCGGTATAAAGCATGTGGTGATGTTTTTACTGGTCGGGGCTCTGTCTTATTACTGGATAAGACTATCAAAATACATAAAAGGAAAGGAGAGATGATATGATAAGGACGGTAGTAATCGGTGCTGTTATCGGGCTTGTGTGCGGGATAATCTTCGGAATACTCTATTTTGGACCAGGCCAGATAACCACACCCATGGCCTATGTTCATGATGTTTCTGGTCTTGGTCTTGG
>CAZIIE010000150.1:0-4283 GCA_964539375.1 uncultured Nitrospirota bacterium
TAGCCCTCTCTGCAGGGCTTTCCGAGACACTTGGCCTTTCCCTCATTCTTACCTCTATGACAATGGGCGTGGTAATGACCAATATCCATCCCCATCGTAATGAACAGGTCTTTGAAATGATAAAGTCCTTTGCACCACCAATTTATATACTCTTTTTTGTCTTTGTGGGAGCAAGGCTTCAAATTGGTCTGCTCAAGGAAATGGGTATCATCGGTCTTTTATATGTAGCAGGCCGTACTGCTGGAAAATGGGCAGGTTCTTATCTTGGAGCAACCCTTTCAAGGGCACCAAAACAGGTAAGCAGATACCTTGGGTTTGCACTCTTTTCTCAGGCTGGTGTGGCAATCGGGCTTGCCCTTGATGCCTATCAACACTTTCAGAAGATGGGTGCAGCCAATGTATTAACCGGCGAGACCATAATAAACATCATCACTGCGACCACCTTTATTGTCCAGATAATTGGCCCCCCATCGGTAAAGTATGCTATATCAAGGGCTGGAGAGATTGGAAGAACAGGGAGGTAATATGAAAGACACAAAAATAAGAGAACTTAGACCTTATGAAACCGCTTTAAAGGTCAAAGAGAATGCTGTTATTAAAGACCTGGTAGAGGAATTTATGAAAAACCCATCACTTCATCATATCTGTGTTGTGGATGAAGATGAAAGACTCCTTGGGCTTATCAATCGTAAAAGGGTCTTCAAGGCTATATTTCTCCATCACATCTCACCTGATGCAAGGCTTAGTAAACTCATTGGCTACATTACAGCTGAGACATCTTCTGATTTGATGCTTACCCATATAATCACCAGTTCCGAAGACGAGGATGTAAATGACCTTATAAAGAAGATTATTGAAAACAGGATAAGAGAACTACCAATAGTGGATGACCAGAATCATGTGCTTGGTTTTATTACAATCCCCATGTTATTAAAAAAGTGGCTCGAGGGCACAATTTAAACAATTATATCTAATCCCTCAAAATATGTTATATTATTTTTTTATGAATCCTGTTCAGGTCTATAAACTCCTGCCAAAAACAAACTGCGGTGAGTGTCCGCAGAAGACCTGCATGGCCTTTGCACTTTCGGTTTTAAAGGGAGAAGTATCTGCAGAGCAATGCCCCTATCTATCTGAGGAGGCAAAGGAGATTTTATCAGGTATAGAGATAAAAGACTGGAAGGCCGAGCTTATTGAAAAACTGAAAGCTGAGGTAGCAGGCCTTGACTACAAAAGCATAGCAGCAGGGATAGGTGCAGAATTGAAAGGAAACTCAATCTCCATCCGATGTTTTGGCACCGAATACATCATCTCGCCAGAGGGTGAGATAACCACAGAGGGACATATAAATCCCTGGATAAAAATCCTTCTTCTTCATTATGTCAGAACTGCTGGCAAAGGACAGCTAAGTGGCAGGTGGGTTAACCTATCCGAGCTAAAATCAGGTATGGTTAAGGCCTCTTCCTTTCACAGGGATTGTGAAGAACCGCTAAGAGAGTTCTTTGATAATCATCACACCCTTGTTGCTAATATGCTTCCTGCACTGGGTGGTGAAAGGACTCACCAGGAGGGCTGTGATGAGGCCTGGCTTGTAAGGGCATTGCCAAAGGTTCCAGCCCTGATACTTTACTGGAAAAGGACCGATGACGAGCCCTCTTCACTAAAGATACTTTTTGATTCTACAGCAGACCGATTTCTTGATGTTGAAAGCCTCATTTTTCTATTTGAAGGGCTTGTCAATATACTTGAGCATACCGTTGCCAGGATGGGTAAACACTGAGCCATTATTTCTGTTTGCAAGAATCTCCACTTAAAGGTTAAAATAGTAAGCTAAAAATTAATTTCGACCTGAAAGGAGAGTTACGCCCATGCCTGAAGGAATCAAACTCGTAACCGGTAACGCTAACAGGCCACTTGCTGAAGAGATTGCCAGAGAGCTGGGAGAGCCTCTCACCGATGCCACAGTTTCCCACTTCAGCGATGGCGAGATAATGATCCAGATTAATGAAAATGTCAGGGGTGCTGACACCTTTGTAATCCAGCCCACCTGCTCGCCTGTAAACGACAATATCATGGAACTGCTCCTGATTATTGATGCTCTCAGAAGGGCATCTGCCCGAAGGATAACAGCCGTAATTCCCTACTATGGTTATGCCCGACAGGACAGAAAGGTGCAGCCAAGGGTCCCCATCTCATCCAAACTGGTAGCAGACCTGATTGAGACAGCCGGTGCACACAGGGTGCTAACCATGGACCTTCATGCAGGTCAGATTCAGGGCTTTTTTGACATCCCTGTTGACCATCTCTATGCGACCCCTGTGCTTCTTGACTATATCAGACAGCACTATCCTGATGGTCAACTGGTCATTGTCTCACCAGATGCAGGAGGCGTTGAGCGTGCCAGGGCTTTTGCTAAAAGGCTGGGCTGCTCACTTGCAATCATTGATAAAAGAAGGGAAAGGGCAAATGTCTCTGAGGTTATGAATGTAATAGGTGATGTTAAGGGTAAGGATACCCTTGTGCTTGATGATATGATAGATACTGCAGGCACCACTGTGCAGGCAGCAAAGGTGTTGATAGAAAAGGGTGCTCGAAAGGTAGCAGCAGCCTGCACCCACGCTGTGCTTTCAGGTCCTGCCATAGAAAGAATCAATGAATCACCCCTTGAGGAGGTGATTGTCACAAACACAATTCCCCTTGACAGTAAAAAGGAAAAATGTAGTAAACTAACAGTTCTAAGTATTGCCAAAATTTTTGCTGAAGCTATAAAGAGAATCCATGAGGAGACATCAATAAGTTCACTTTTTGTCTGAACGAGGAGGAATAAATGGAAAGGATAGTTTTAGAGGCAGAGGACAGAACAGAGCTTGGTAAGGGACCTGTAAGGGCTCTGAGAAGGGCAGGTTTTACACCTGCCGTGCTTTACAGGGCTGGCAGGTCAAGACCTATCAAGCTTAACAAAAGGGAGCTTCTTAAGTTTATCAACTCCACCATGGGTGAGCAGGTCATGATCACCCTCAAGTTTCCCAACGAAGAAAAGCTCGCCCTTTTAAAGGAATACCAGGTTGACCCAGTAAAAAATGAGCTCCTTCACACCGACTTCTACGAGGTTTCTCTGAAGGAAAAGGTAAGGGTCACAGTGGCCGTGGTTCTCAAAGGTGAACCCATTGGTGTAAAAAGAGATGGTGGCGTGCTCCAGCATGGTATTTCAGAGATTGAGATAGAGTGTCTTCCAGAGGCAATTCCCCCCCACATTGAGGTGGATGTGACAGAGCTGAGGGCAGGTGAGTCAATCCATGTGGGTGAGCTTCAGCTTCCTGAGGGCATCAAGGTGCTTGATGACCCCAAGGAGGTGCTGGCAACGGTGACCGCTCCTACCGCAGAGGTTGAGGCTGTTGAGGAAGAGGCTGCTGAAGTGGAAGAGCCTGAGGTGATAAAGAAGGGTAAGAAAGAGGAAGCTGAAAAAGCTGAAGAGTCCAAAGAGGAATAGCATCCTTTGTGGATTGTTGCAGGCCTTGGAAATCCTGGCAGAAAGTACCACAGGACAAGACACAACCTCGGCTTTGAGGTAGTTGAACAGCTGGCCGAAAGGCTCGGACTCAGATTTAAAAGGACAGAGCTTTACGAGATAGCTAAAGGGGTTTACGGAGATGAGGAAATCCTTCTCCTTAAACCCCTTACTTTTATGAACCTTAGTGGTAATGCCCTGAAAGACCTCTATGAACAAAACCCCTTTGATACCTCTCATCTTATACTAATCCATGATGACCTTGATCTACCCCCTGGCAGGATAAAGCTTAAAAAAGGGGGTTCATCGGGCGGCCACAGGGGGGTGCAGTCCATAATTGAGAGCCTTTCCACAACAGACTTTATCAGGGTAAAGCTTGGCATCGGTAAGCCTGTAGATGAACCTGTTGAGGGATATGTGTTAAGAAGGTTCAGTCCATCAGAAAGAGCATTGATTGACGAGGCTATACAGAAGGCAGCTGATGCAGTGCTTGATATTATAACATCAGGCATTGAAAGAGCTATGAACATATATAATAAAAAAGACAGCTAACATCCATTGTCTTCAAACAATGCTTTAACCTTTAACAGATTTTCCATGTCATCTTTTTCAGTGTTTTTTGGTGTTTCAAGGATTAGGGGAATCCCTTTAATCTCCTTTCTATTTAAAAACCTGCAAAACCCCTCCATGCCGATATAGCCTCTGCCAATGTGCTCATGTCTGTCAAGGCCTGATGAGAAGGGTCTTTTTGAGTCATTCAGATGGATAAGCTCAA
>CAZIIE010000151.1:0-4279 GCA_964539375.1 uncultured Nitrospirota bacterium
CCGGAGTTGAGGTGGATGATGTGGAGATACTGGGACATCCTGGTAACATGACCGTCAGGGTTATAATTGACTCAGAACAGGGTATCACAATAGAGGATTGTGAACGGGTAAGCCGACAGCTTGAGGCTCTGCTTGATATTGAAGACCCCATTGAGGGTAGCTATAATCTGGAGGTTTCATCTCCAGGACTTGACAGGCCACTGAGGAAGATAGAGGATTTCGTCAGGTTTAAAGGACGGCTTGCAAGGGTTGTAACAAAGGAGAGGATAGATAACCAGACCTTCTTTGTGGGACGAATTGAGGCGGTAGAGGATGGTGATGTGGTTGTGTTAAAACTGAAAAAGAAAACCGTAAATATACCCTTTAGCCTGATTTCAAAGGCAAGATTGGAGATAGAGCTATAATGAGCAAGGAGCTGAAGTTTTACATTGAACAGATATGTAGAGAAAAGGGGCTTTCAAAGGACCAGGTTGTGCAGGCCTTTGAGGTAGCCCTTTTGAGTGCTGCCAAGAAGGCCTTTGGCTCAAAGAAGAATGTTAATCTTACCATTGACCCTGAAAGCTGTGAGATTTCCATCACAGCAAAAAAGAGGATTGTTGAAAGGGTTTCTAACCCCAAGGAGGAGATATCCCTTGAGGATGCCCAGAAGATAGCCCCTGAAAAGGAGCTTGGAGACTATCTGGAGATTCCTGTGGAGCTTCACGATTTTGGCCGCATTGCTGCCCAGACAGCCAAGCAGGTAATTCAGCAAAAGGTTAGAGAGGCCGAAAGAAAGGCAATACTTGATGAGTTCCGCGACAAGGTTGGCACTATTGCATCAGGGGTGGTCTTGAGAAAGGAAAAGGGAGTCTATGTAGTTAATCTCGGGAGGGCTGAGGCAATACTGCCTGTTAAGGAGACCCTGCCAAATGAGAGGCTTAAAAGGGATGACCCTGTAAAGGCCTATATAAAAGAGGTTCGTATGACCTCAAAGGGGCCCGAGATTGTGCTTACCAGAACCGCACCTGAATTTGTGGCTGAGCTTTTTAAGATGGAGGTGCCAGAGATAGAGGATGGAATAGTTGAGATAAAGAAGATAGTGCGTGAGCCAGGCGAGAGAACAAAACTCACTGTAATCTCAAAGGACCCATCAATTGACCCTGTGGGTGCCTGTGTGGGTATGAAGGGCACAAGGGTGCAGGGGATTGTCAGGGAGTTGAGGGGAGAAAGGATAGACATTATCCCCTACAACGATGACCCTCGCATATTCATTGCAAGGGCACTGACACCTGCCCAGGTTGACAGGATAGGTATTAACGAAGAGGACAAGACAGCTATGGCTGTGGTGAGCGACCAGCAGCTTTCCATTGCAATAGGTAAAAGAGGTCAGAATGTAAAGCTTGCCATGAAGCTTACGGGCTGGAACATTGACATTATCAGTGAGTCTGAGTATGCAAAGATAAAAGAGGAAGAGACAGAGGAAGAAGAGCCCGAGTAAACAGGATAATGTGAAAAGAGCCCTTCAGGATTACTCAGTCCAGTATGTAAAAGGCATTGGCCCTCAAAGGGCAAGGCTGCTTGCCCGACTTGGAATAAAAACCCTCCTTGATGCACTCCTGTATCTACCCTACCGATACGAGGACAGAAGACTGAACCGCAGGATTTCTGAGCTCAGTTACGACTCATTCCAGTCTGTTTCAGGTAAAGTGGTTTCCACCGAACTTGTTAACACACCCAGGGGAAAGATGAAGATATTTGAACTCGTCCTCAGCGATGGTACAGGGGTTGTTACTGCCAAGTGGTTTAATCAGCCCTACATGAAGAAGGTTTTTAAAAAGGGCGACAGGGTTTACCTCACAGGAATGGTAAAACGGAACAGGTACTGGGGGGTTGGTTTTGAGATGCACAACCCTGACTACGAGATAATAACCGACGAGGATGAGGGAGACAATATTCACACCAACAGAATAGTGCCTATTTACCGATGCACCGCAGGGCTTTCAACCAGAAATATGCGCAAGATGATGTCCTCTATTATAAGCTTTGCCTGTTCCTTTGTTGAGGAATACATGCCAGAGGAGATTCTGAAAAAGTACGGTCTTCCATCTCTGAGAGAGGCCTTTCTGAATGTCCATTTCCCTGGAGAGGATGTATCGGTTGATGAGCTTAATCAGTCAAGGAGTAGATACCACAGGAGGCTTGCCTTTGATGAGCTTTTTATGCTTCAGGCAGGTCTTGCCGTGATGAAAAAGGGGGTGGAGAAGGAAAGGGGGATTTCTTTTCAGTGCGAGGGCAGGCTCTGGAAGGAGGTTCTGGAAAGACTGCCCTTTAAGCTTACCTCTTCACAGCAGAGGGTAATTGAGGAGATTTATGAGGACATGAAAAGACCCTATCCAATGAACCGACTGGTTCAGGGTGATGTGGGTTCTGGTAAGACCATTGTTGCCCTTTCTGCCATGCTGAGGGCTGTGGAGTGCGGCTATCAGGTGGCTTTAATGGCACCTACAGAGATACTGGCTGAGCAGCATTACCATAACATAAAGGCTCTGCTTGAGGGTGTTCAGGTTGAGATTGAGCTTCTTACTGGAAGTAAGAAGGAAAGAAGAACCGAAGAGATAAGGGTTGGTGAGATTGACATTGTAATTGGTACCCATGCCCTTATACAGGAGACAGTGGAGTTCAAAAGGCTCGGCCTCGTGGTGATTGACGAGCAGCACCGTTTCGGTGTGCTTCAGAGGGCTATCCTTAGAAAAAAGGGGCTAAACCCCGATGTGCTTGTTATGACCGCTACTCCAATACCTCGCACCCTGTCGCTTACCCTTTATGGTGACCTGGATTACTCTGTGATTGATGAACTCCCTCCTAACCGAAGACCTGTGATAACCAGGGTGTTTCACTACAGTCAGAGGGATTTGCTTGTGAAGTTTCTTAAGGGGGAACTCTCAAAGGGAAGACAGGTCTATGTGGTCTATCCTCTTATTGAGGAGTCAGAGAAACTACAGCTCAAGGCTGCCATTACTGGCAGGGATGAGCTGGCAGATATGCTTCCCGAGTTCAGGGTTGGCCTTATCCATGGCAGGATGAAGCAGCAGGAAAAGGAAGATATTATGGCTGAGTTTAAAAGTGGTAAAATAGATGTGCTTGTTAGCACCACGGTGATAGAGGTAGGAGTGGATGTGCCGAATGCAACGGTGATGGTTATTTTCCACGCAGAGCGGTTTGGTCTTTCCCAGCTTCATCAGCTTCGTGGCAGGGTGGGAAGGGGTGGACATCAGTCCTACTGCATACTTTTAGCCCATGGAAGGCTTTCTGAAGAGGCAAGAAAAAGGTTGTACAGTATCCAGAAATATAGCGATGGTTTCAGGATTGCCGAGGAGGACTTTAAGCTTCGTGGCCCTGGTGAGCTTTTTGGAACAAGGCAGTCAGGTATGCCCGACCTGAGGGTGGCTGACCTTCTGAGAGACGGTAAAGTGCTTGCTGCAGCCCGTAAGGAGGCCTTTGCCATGGTTGAAAAAGAGCCAGACCTGAGCAGCTATCCAGCACTGAAGAGGGAGATTGAAAGGTTCTGGAAGGGGAAGATTGAGATATTTAAGACAGGGTGAGTTTAGGGAGTAGAGGGCAGGGTGTAGGAATAGAGTAGTGTTGAGTTATCAGTGAGGAGAAATATTAGTTATGTTTTTCTATATTCCGGTATTTCTTTTTGGTCTTGTGATTGGTTCTTTTTTAAATGTCTGTATATACAGACTTCCCAGAGGTGAGTCTGTGGTGTTTCCTTCATCAAAGTGTCCAAGCTGTGGCAGCTCTATCAAGGCCTACGACAATGTGCCTTTACTCAGCTATTTAATCCTCAGGGGAAGATGCAGAAGCTGTGGAAGCAGGATTTCTAAACGGTATCCACTGGTTGAGTTTCTGAACGGTCTTTTATATGTGATGGTGTTGTGGCGTTATGGAATGGGTGTGACTGCCCTTGTATTTATGCTCTATATGTCTGCCCTTATAGTGATAACCTTTATTGACCTGGATTTTCAGATAATACCCGATGTGATAACCCTGCCGGGGACTATGCTTTCTATTTTAGCTGGCTCGCTTTTTCTGAAAGACCCCTTTTTACGCTTTGCAGCTTTGGGCTGGAGGGCATCTGTCATTGGGGCTGTGCTTGGGTTTGGACTTTTTTATGCAATTGCAGTGCTGAGCAGAGGTGGAATGGGTGGTGGAGACATCAAGATGATGGCAATGGTTGGAGCTCTTACAGGATGGAAGGGTGTGCTTCTTACCACCTTTTTGGGAAGCCTTATCGGCT
>CAZIIE010000152.1:0-4242 GCA_964539375.1 uncultured Nitrospirota bacterium
GTGGGCACATCCATGGCTGGCACCGTGCCCCTTGTGGGAAAACATCTTCTTTACCTGCTTCGTGGAGGCCCAGAGGTTGACGGCACCACCCTTATAAGGTTTTACAGTCTCCATGTGTTGTGGCTGCCCCTGGTGATGGCTCTTCTACTGTGGGCTCACTTTCACATGGTGAAAAGACAGGGTATATCTGGAGGTCTATAGCTCTCTTCTTCCCTCAAGGGCCTTTCCCATGGTTACCTCATCGGCAAACTCTATATCCCCTCCCATGGGAAGACCGTAGGCAATGCGGGTTATCCTCACACCAAAGGGCTGAAGAACCTCTCTGAGATACTGGGCTGTCATCTCCCCCTTTGTGTTCGGGTTTGTGGCGATTATCACCTCTTCAGTCTCTCCTGCCTGAATTCGCTGAAGAAGCTCCCGCACCTTTAGTCTCTCAGGGGTTATGCCATCAATAGGAGAAAGGGCACCAAGAAGAACATGGTAGAGGCCCTTATAGAGGCCTGTCCGTTCAATCACCTGGATATTGCTTGGCTCTTCCACCACGCATATCTTTGAGCGGTCCCTTTCAGAAGAGGCACAGATGTGGCAGAGTTCAGAATCGGTGATGTTGAAACAGTCTCTGCAAAACCTCGCCTTTTCCTTTACATCCCTTATAGCATTGGCAATGGAAAGGGCTTCATCATAGGGCATGGAGACGATAAAATAGGCAAGCCTCTGGGCGGTCTTTCGCCCTATTCCAGGCAGACGGGTCAGCTCCTCAATGAGGTTTTCAATTATTCCCTTCATTATCTACCGAAAAGGTCTCCAAGCCCACCAAGTCCTGGTAATTGAAGTCCACCTGTAAGGCGGCTCATCTCTTCCTGAACCATCTCCTGTGCCCTTTTCAGTGCCTCATTGCAGGCGGCAACTATCATGTCCTCAAGCATATCCTTATCATCAGGGTTAATCACCTCAGGGTCAATCTTTATTGAGACTATCTCACCTGCCCCACTTGCTGTAACAGTAACCATCCCGCCGCCTGATGAAGCCTCAACGGTCTTTGTTCTGGCCTCTTCCTGAATCCTTGCCATCTCTGCCTGAATCTTCTGGGCCTGACGCATCAGGTCACCAAGCATCTTTTTAGACATCTCTCTTCCTCCTCTCAATTATCCTCCCGCCAAGCTCATCTATAATGAGCTTTTCCTGGGGAGATATTTCCTCTCTACCGTTATTCAATGTTTTTTTTTGTTCCCTGCTCTTCTTAAGCACCACCTTTTCAACTCCACGGTCTGACATTAACTCCCTGAGCCTCGGGAGCTCATCCCTGAGCAGGTCAGCAAGAAAGCTGTGGCCTCCGTTGAAAGTCAGCGTAAGGGTTCCACCTTTAAACTCAGCATGGGCATGCATCAGCTTTGATGCAAGCCTTGAATCCTCAGCCTCAATACCTTTCAACGCCTCCTCCCAGCTGAACCCCTCTTCACCTACTATGGGTTCATCAGCTTCGTATCTTTCCTCTTCAGCAGTATCGGTCCCATCAGGAGCAGCTTCAGAGCCTTCCCCATAACCACTGGAATCAATGCCTTTAACATATATACCTTCAAGGCTCTCAAGGCCTTTTAGAATCTCGTTAACAGGTCTTAAGGTTGAGAGCATGGATGCCCTTATCAGACCAACCTCAAGGGCAATCCTTGATGAAAAGGCAGTTCGCATCTCAGTCTCAATCTTCATAAGCTCTGAAAGAAGAAGAGAAAGCTCTGTATCGGTGCATCTATTAATCAGCTTTTTGAGATAATCCCTCTCACTCTCGGAGACCTCGTTAAGGCCACTGCCTGATATCTTAACAAGCATTGCCTGTCTTACAAACTCTATCAGGTCCTTTATAAACCCCTTAAAGTCTGTCCCCCTTTCATGGAGCTCAGCTATCGTGTCTATTATCGCCCTTCTGTCTGCCTCAACCACTTTGAGGGCAAGGCCTGCGATAAGCTCTGTCTCGGTTAGCCCCAGTATATCCCTTATCTCCTCCTCTGTGATCCTGTCAGTAAAGGAGTTTAACTGGTCAAGCAGAGTAAGGGCGTCGCGCATCCCACCATCAGCTGCCTTAACAATCATATCAAGGGCACCAGGGGTGATATCTATCCCCTCCACCGAGGCAATATGCCCCAGGTGCTCCTTCATCTTTGCTGATGAAACCCGACGGAACGAGAGGTGCTGACAACGGGAAAGCACTGTTACTGGCACCTTATGTGGTGCAGTTGTGGCAAGAACAAATATCACATGGGGTGGAGGCTCCTCCAGGGTTTTAAGCAGAGCGTTAAAGGCGGACTGGCTAAGCATGTGAGCCTCGTCAATTATGTAGACCTTGTATCTGCCTGAAGATGGGGCATATTTCACCTTCTCTCTCAGGTCCCTTATGTCCTCAACACTGTTGTTTGAGGCACCGTCTATCTCCATAACATCAACACTGTGTCCGCCCGTTATATCCATACAGGGCTGGCATCTTCCGCAGGGGTTCTCGGTGGGGCCTTCTGAGCAGTTCAGTGCTTTTGCCAGAATCCTTGCTGTGGAGGTCTTCCCCACACCACGGGGGCCTGAAAACAGATAGGCATGGGCAATCCTCCCCTGTTTTATGGCATTTGAGAGGATTGTGCTTACTGTTTCCTGACCAATAAGTTCACTGAACAGGCGGGGACGCCATTTTCTTGCAAGAACGATATAGCTCATGGTTACCTTTTATCTGCTGAATGCAGCCAGGTAGCAACTTGCTGCGGCACCGGAATCGGATGCTTACCGTTGCTTCCTTCCGGACCTGGCGGGGTTCACACCCTATCCGTGCGCAGGGCTACTACCCGACTGCATACAACATATAAAAGAGCTGGCGGAGAGGGAGGGATTCGAACCCTCGGTAGGGCTGTAAACCCTACACACGATTTCCAGTCGTGCCCCTTCGGCCTCTCGGGCACCTCTCCGCTGAGTTTGAATTTAAATTATACCATAACAACGACGGGCTTTAAAATAAACCCTGGGCCTGTAATCAGAGGGCCTCTTTGTTTCTGAGCCCAAGAAGCATCAGGGCACCAGTAATAAATAAAAACACCACCACCAATATACCCTTTCGCTGGGAGCCTGTAAGGTCTGAAACCAATCCAAAAAGTAAAGGCCCTATTACAGAGGAACTCTTGCCCGACAGGGCATAGATGCCAAAATATTCCCCTTCCCTTCCAGCTGGTATGAACTTACAGAAAAAGGCCCTTGAAGCAGACTGAACCACACCAAGAAAAGCACCACCAAGGAAGGCAACTACCCAGAAACTGGATTTATCCTTTAAGAAATAGGTCCAGCCACTTAGGATAATCCAGACTAAAAGGGAAAGCATAAGCACCCGCCATGCACCCCATCGGTCAGTGGGCAGGGAAAAGAAAAAGGCACCAAGGGCTGCAGAAACCTGAATTAGCAGATAAAGAAGCACAAGCTCCTTCTGGGGAAATCCCAGAGTATTTAAGGCAAAGAGGCTTGAAAAGACGATTATGGTGTTGATTGCATCCTTGTAAAGGAAATAGGCAATGAGAAATCTCCTTGTTTTCCTCTGCCTGATTGCTTCCTTAAAGGTTGACCATATGAGCCTGACACCCCGTTTACCAGCCTCCATTGTGCCAAGGGATGAGGCCTTCTGAGGGGGCAGAAAGAAAAAAGCAGGAAGGGAAAAAACCAGAAAGAACAGGGCCACAAAGGGCCAGACCATCCTTGAATAGCCTTCCCTTATCAGGTAAAGTGCCACAAGTAGGGAAATCACTGAACCAACATAGCCAAGACCAAAGCCCCATCCTGATACCCTGCCCCTTCTGTCAGGCGGGGCAATCTCGCCAAGGTAGGCATTGTAAAACACAAGGGCACCCTCGGTGGAAAAGTTGGCAATAAGTATAAGCAAAAAGGCAAGCCCCACCTGCCCTTTTTCAGGAAGAAAAAGCAGCCCTGTTGCCAGCACAGCAGACAGGGTATAGAGAAAAAGCAGGGGCCTTCGCTTTGAACCATAATCGGAAAGTCCCCCCATAAAGGGAGATGTAAGGGCAACCAGTGCCATGCTCACCGATATTGCCATCCCCCACCAGAGGTCTGCCTCTGAGGGCGAATGGGCAATCTCCCTTGAGAAATAGACAGGAAATACCACCGCTGCCACCACAGCGGAGTAGGAGGAGTTTGCAAAGTCGTAAAGACACCAGGCAAGAATCTGTAGAGGGTTTTTCATCCACTCATTTCATGAACCAT
>CAZIIE010000153.1:0-1410 GCA_964539375.1 uncultured Nitrospirota bacterium
GGTGAGCTTGACCAGTATAAGATAAAAAAGGCAATAACAGGTAAAGAAAAAAAGCTCTTTGAATCAATAGAGTTGCCCCCCCGTCCACCCGCCATGTGTCCTGGTTGTCCTCACAGGGGTATTTTTTATTCCCTTTCAAGGCTGAAGGTCTTTGTTTCAGGTGATATTGGCTGTTACACCCTTGGTGCTTTAAAACCCCTTTCTGCCATGGATACCTGTGTTTGTATGGGCGCAAGCATCGGTAATGCCCATGGTATAGAGAAGGCCCTCGGTAAGGAGGCCCAGGGGAGGGTGGTTGCTGTGATTGGGGACTCAACCTTCCTGCACTCAGGCATTACAGGAATAATCAATGTTGTCTACAATCGCGGCACATCAACAGTGATAATACTGGACAACCGCACCACTGCCATGACAGGCCATCAGGAAAACCCTGCCACTGGAAAGACGGCTATGGGTGAGGATACAGTGGAGATTGATCTTGAGAGGCTCTGCAAGGCCATTGGTATAGAGAGGGTCAGGGTTGTTAACCCACACAGAATAGACGAGACCGAAAGGATTATAAAGGAGGAGCTTTCCGTTGAGGCTCCATCGGTGATTATTTCAAAGGCTCCCTGTGCCCTCCTTCCTGAAGAGAGAAGGAGAAAAAAGCCCCTGTACTTTGTTGATTCAGAGGCCTGCACAGGTTGCAGGAGCTGTTTAAGGCTTGCCTGCCCTGCCATCTCCTGGAAAGGTATCTCCGAGGAGGAGGCAAAAAGAAGGGGCAGACCGAAGCAAAGGGGAATTTCAGTTATCTCTGAGGTGCTTTGCACAGGCTGTGGAGAGTGTGAGATTGTGTGTAAATTTGATGCAATAAAAGAGGTGAAGTAAGTTGAAGGATACAATGAATATACTTTTCTGTGGAGTTGGTGGCCAGGGTATCCTCCTTGCTTCGGAGATAACATCCGATGCCCTTATAGAGACAGGGCTTGATGTGAAAAAAAGTGAGGTTCACGGTATGGCTCAGCGAGGAGGGGCGGTTGAGGCCCATCTCAGATTGGGTGAAAGGGTCTATTCGCCCCTTATTGAACCAGGGGGCGCTGATGTGCTTGTATCCTTTGAGATGATGGAGGCACTGAGGTATATGCCCTATCTCAATTCAAACACAAAGGTAATACTTAATACCCAGAGAATATACCCCCTTTCAGTTGCAACGGGGCTTGAAAACTACCCTGAAGATTGTATTGAAAGACTTAGGTCACTGGGGCTTGAGGTATTCCCGGTTGATGCCCTGAGCATTGCCAGAGAGATTGGAGAGGTAAGGGTGGTAAACATCATCCTTGTCGGGATGCTATCAAGGTTTTTACCCGTAAAAGAGGAGGTCTTTTTTGATATAATTAAAAAACGTGTGAAAAAGCAGTTCGTTGAGGTTAA
>CAZIIE010000153.1:1510-4202 GCA_964539375.1 uncultured Nitrospirota bacterium
GGAGGTTTCCAAATGATATGGAATGAAGAATACGAGACCATGCCAAGGGAGGCCCTTGAGGCTATTCAGTTAAAGAGGCTTCAGCATGTGGTGGAGAGGGTCTATGCCACTGTTTCCCATTATCGTAAGAAGATGGATGAGGCAGGTGTCAGACCCGAGGATATCAGAAGTCTTGACGACCTTAAAAGGCTGCCCTTTACAACCAAGGAGGACCTCAGGGAAAACTATCCCTTTGGCCTCTTCACAGTGCCTCTTGAGAGGGTTGTCAGAATCCATGCCTCATCAGGTACCACTGGAAAGCCAACCGTAGTTGGCTATACCCGAAGGGACATAGATACCTGGGCTGAGTTAATGGCAAGAACCCTTGCCTGCGCAGGTGTGCACAGAGGAGATGTGGTTCATAATGCCTATGGCTACGGGCTTTTCACTGGTGGGCTTGGTTTTCATTACGGGGCTGAAAGGCTTGGAGCCACTGTTATCCCCATCTCTGGTGGAAACACCAAAAGACAGATCATGATTATGAAGGACTTTGGCTCCACAGTTCTTACCTGCACCCCCTCCTATGCCCTTAATATAGCAGATGTTATGAAACAGGAAGGCATAAGCCCGGAGGAACTCAAAATCAGAGTGGGTGTGTTCGGGGCAGAACCCTGGAGTGAGAACATGCGTGAGGAGATAGAGCAGAGGCTTGGTATAGATGCCATTGACATATACGGCTTGAGCGAGATTATAGGCCCTGGGGTATCGGTGGAGTGCATTGAGCAAAAAAGAGGGCTGCACATCTTTGAAGACCATTTCATTCCCGAGATTATTGACCCTGAAACAGGTGAGGTATTGCCACCAGGACAAAAGGGTGAACTGGTTTTCACCACCCTGACCAAGGAGGCTTTTCCTGTTATCCGATACAGGACAAGGGATATCACCCGCCTCATAACCGAACCCTGCGTCTGCGGAAGAACCCTTTACAGGATGGAAAAGATCATGGGACGCACCGATGATATGCTGATTATCAGGGGTGTAAATGTATTCCCATCCCAGATTGAGCATGTGCTTATGAGTATTGAAGGGGTGGAGCCCCATTACCAGATAATCGTTGATAAAGAGGGGGCACTGGATGTAATGGAGGTGCAGGTTGAGGTCAGCGAGGATATCTTCTCTGATGAGGTTAAGGTGCTTGAGAGGCTTGCAAAAAGGATTGAACAGGAGCTTAAGGAAGCCCTTGCGGTCTCCTGCAGGGTAAAGCTGGTTGAACCAAGAAGCATCCAGCGCAGTGAGGGCAAGGCTAAAAGGGTGATTGATAAAAGGAAGAAATAGGGAGGTCAAAAATGAAGGTTGAACAGATATCCATATTTCTTGAAAACAAATCAGGACGCCTTGCCGAGGTAACAGGCCTGCTGGCAGAGGCAGGGATTAACATAAGGGCTCTCTCTCTGGCTGATACCTCAGATTTTGGGATACTGAGATTGATTGTAAACGACACCGAAAAGGCAAAGCAGGTGCTAAAGGAAAATGGTTTTACCGTTGGCAAGACCGAGGTTGTGGCAGTAGAGGTGCCTGACAGACCAGGAGGACTTGCAGGTATTTTAAAGGCCCTTGGTGGAAAGGGTATAAATGTTGAATACATGTATGCCTTTGTGCAGAGTAGCGGTGAAAATGCAATTATAATATTCAGATTTGATGAGCTTGACAGGGCAATAGAAGCACTTCAGACAGCAGGAGTAAGGATTTTAAAGGGAGAAGAACTATATAGAATTTAAATCCTAAATACTAAATTCTAAATCCTAAAATTTAGAATTTAGAGATTAGTGCTTAGAAATTAAAATGTAGGAGGTGTTTATGAGGATTTTTAAGGGCTTTTTAATGGTGTTGATGGTTGTCTGCTTGCTTGTGGCACCTGCAATGGCAGCTGATACCATCAAGGTTGGTGCAATTCTGGCAGTAACAGGTCCTGCTTCTTTTCTTGGTGCCCCAGAGGCTAACACTCTGAAGATGCTCGTTGAAGAGATTAACTCAAAGGGTGGTGTGAAGGGAAAGAAGATTGAGCTGATTATCAAGGACTCAGGGGCAAACCCAGGAAAAGCCATTTCCTTTGCAAAGCAGTTGATTGAGGAGGAAAGGGTATTTGCCATCATTGGCCCATCAACAAGTGGTGAGACCCTTAAGATAAAGAATATCTGTGAAAAGGGAAAGACCATCTGTATTTCCTGCGCTGCTGCTGAAAAGATTGTTAATCCGGTGGCAAAGTATGTTTTTAAGACCCCTCAGAAAGATAGCTTTGCAGCAAGAAAGATCTTTATGCAGATGCAGAAGATGGGGATTAAAAAGATAGGTGTTGTGGTTGGTAATACAGGTTTTGGTAAGGCTGGAAAGGCACAGCTTGAAAAGATTGCCCCAGAGTATGGAATAGACATTGTTATAAGTGAGGTTTATGATAAAAAGGCCACCGACCTTACCGCCCTTGTAACAAAGCTTAAATCCAGGGGTGTTGAGGCTGTGGTTAACTGGTCAATCGTGCCAGCCCAGGCTATCATAGCAAAGAACATGAGACAGATTGGTTTCAATGTTCCGCTGTTTCAGAGCCATGGTTTTGGAAACATCAAGTATGTTAAGGCTGCAGGGGCTGCTGCAGAGGGCATCATCTTTCCAGCAGGAAGACTCCTTGTGGCTGAATCACTCCCTGACAGCGACCCTC
>CAZIIE010000154.1:0-4188 GCA_964539375.1 uncultured Nitrospirota bacterium
GGCTTTTTGAGGTGCCTTGCCTGCTCATCAGCTATCTTCAAAAAAAGAAGATAGGTGAGTTGTTCCACATAATCTCCATAACTGACGCCGTCATCACGAAGGACATTACAGAAGTTCCAGAGGCGCTGGATTATGGCAGATGATTGATTGGGCATTTACCCTCCTAAGCACGAATATTCTATCTACTCTACAACACTGCCTCTTTTTCTTCCAAAAGGCTTGTAAAGGAACTCAGGAGAAACTCTTTCGCATCAAATATCTCAAGAAGCACTGGTTCGTTGTCTTTTGAAAAATGTATTATTATCTGTCCTTCCTCCTCAGCGTGGTCGATAGGCTTATCTGAAAGCTCAATGATAAGGGCATCTACATCCTTGCTATATCTTATCTTTCTCATATCTTGCCCTCCTGCCTGGATACATTGTAATTACAATTATTCCTTCCATTGTCTTTTCATAAACAACCCTGAGCACATGCCTTTCTGATATTATTTCCTGAGCAACCTTTCTATTCCTGTAGCCATGTTCTATTATATCAGGATTTTTAATAATATCTTCAATCATTCCTCGGGGAATATCAATGCCGTGTTTTTTCAAAATCTCTATCTTTAATAAGGCATGAGAAGTAAATTTTATCACCATTTGATCAATCCTATCTTATTTTTCCCCTGTAGGAATTATAACATTTTGAAATAAGAACGATTTCTATCCCACCATCAATATCCACCCCAAAAGCACCGATATTGATGTAATAGTGACGGGAATGCCTGTGCGGGCGTATTCTCTGAAGGAGATGGTGATGCCAAAGCGGGATGCCTGCTCAATGGTTATCAGGTTTGCGATGCTTCCTATGGTTATCAGGTTTCCTGCGTAGGTGCTTGAAAGGGCGAGGATGTAGAGGTTTTCTGTGTTATGAAGGTCAATGTTTTTCAGCAGTAACATCACCGCAGGGACATTACTGAAGATGTTACTTAGTATAACTGTCAGTGGCGTAAGGACAAAGGGATTGTTTATATCAATTCCCTTGCCTTGAAGATAATGGACTGCCTCCTCTGGAAGGCCAAATTTTGTTATGGCACCGATAATAATAAAAAGCCCCACAAATAGGGTAATCAAATGCCAGTCCACAAGGGAAAGGAGTTGTCTTGTGTTAATGTATCTACTACAGAGCAAAATCCCTGCAACAGAGATTGCCACCACATCCCTTGGAAAAGGAGTGAAGAATAAAACCATGAGAACCGCAGTCAATATCACAGCCTTCATGGAGTGATGGTGGTTATACTCAGGCCAGAACTCAGAGGACATATCAAAACCAATCTCCCTTTCAAGGTGCCATCTACCTTTGTAAAGAAGGAGGATGATAAGATAGGCAAGTATCAGTGAGAGCGCAGAAGGAGGGGTGCACCAGAGGAGGAACCTCCCGAAGTGAAGACCTCCTGTCTGGCCGATTAGCATGTTCTGGGGGTTACCGATTATGGTTGAGGCAGAGCCTATGTTACTTGATACTGCAAGGGCGATGAGAAAGGGCACAGGGTTCAGCCCTGCCCTTAACATGGACACAGAGACCACAGGTGTGAAGGCAAGGCATATAATGTCATTTGCAAGGATTGCAGAAAGCACTGCCGAGGCAACCATCAATTGAAGGAGAAATCCCTCTGGTGTCTTCATCCTCTTTACAATACCCAGGGCAAGTTTTGTGTAAAACCCGCCAAGCCTGAACTGGGCAGAAAGGACCATCAACCCATAGAGAAGAAGTATCGTTGAGATGTCTATACTGTGAAAGGCCTCCTCTGTTGTGAGTAGCCCTGTGGCAATCATTGCTATGGCACCAAGCAGTGCTATCCCTGTCCTGTCAATCACAAGGCCAGGGATACTGCCGAAGGCTATCCCGAGATAAGTGAGCCCGAAGATGATTAATGCGAGGGTCTGTGGCTTCATCAGGGATTTCTAAAAGGCCTTCATGAAGATGACCTTATCATCTCCGTCGGCATAATAATCAGGGATTCGGGCAACCTCTGTATAGCCGTGGCTTCTATAAAAGGCCCTTGTGGGTGAGTAATCAGGCCTTGAGGAGGTCTCAAGGAATATGAACCTTCCGCCACGGCTCAGGATGTCCCTTTCTGCCTCCTTAAGCAGAAGTCCTCCTATGCCCATCCTCTGGCAGTCCTTCCTGACCACAATCCAGTGTATGTCATATCTCTGGTTTGTGATGGTTATTGGCCCGTAACATATGTATCCTCTTAGGCCATCCTCTCCATCGGCAAAGATAAAGTGGTACTCGCTTTCGGGTCCCTTAAGAAGTCTATCATCAATGAGTTTAATGGCAACAGAGACCTCATAGGAATAGAAAAGACCCAAAGATTCAAGAATTGCCTTAACCTTGTCCCTGTCCTCAGGCACTGGTTCATATCTGAGGGTCAGCCCTTTTCCTACCACTTCCTGCACGGTGTATGATACCTCCTTATAGCAGAATGAATAATCTTTTCCACCACCTCTGTTACCTCATAACCTGCCTCAAGACAGGCTGCAACAAAGCCCGCATCAGGGGAGATGCAGGGGTTTGCATTTATCTCAATCACATGGATTTCGCCCTCGGTGTCCATTCTCATATCCACACGGGCATAGCCAGAAAGACCGAATACCTTCCAGCACTTAAGGGCAATCTCTCTTATCTTCCTGAGTGGGGCATCCTCAGGCTCAAACCTTCTTACTGTGTTTTTTGCCTCAAAGGAATCACCATCCCACTTCGCCCTGTAGCCCACTATCTTTGGCTTTCCCTCGGGCCAGTCCTGAAAGACCATCTCTGCCACTGGAAGGACCTCAACAGAGCCATCAGGATGTTCAAGGAGGGATACATTAAACTCCCTTCCATCAATAAATTCCTCTATAAGGATTGGTTGTTTGTATATGGAGGACATCCTTTTCAGGACTTCTACCAGTAAATCCCTTTCATAGACAAGGGAGTCCTCATCAATTCCCACAGAGGCATCCTCAAGGGCAGGCTTTAAAAGGACAGGAAACCTTAACACCTCAGGGCTACTACCGTTTTTATAGACGCACCACTCAGGCGTCCTTATCCCCTCTGCCCTCAGTATGGCCTTTGTCAGGACCTTATTTGTGGTAATAAGTATTGCCTCAAAGGGTGAGCCCGTATAAGGTGCCTCAATTAGTTCAAAAAGACCTGCCACCACCGAGGCAAGTCTCTGGTTTTTGCCCACCGCCTCTACCAGATTGAAGATCACCGACCCCCCGAACCTTTCAAGTTTATTGATTAAATAAGAGACCTCATCAAGCATGGAAAAGATGGCAGGGAAGTAGTCAATCCCGAAGGTAATATAATCGTAACCCAGTTCCTTCATCGCACCTGCCACAAGGGCGACCTGGCTCATCACATCCTCTGAGTCAGGGGCACCAGAGACAGGCTCGTTATAGATTATTGCCACTTTCATATGCCTTCCTTTCTTCAAGGTACGACCAATAAAGTCTGAAAATACTGTTGTCAATCCGCACGAGATTTATAATCCCTAAAATTGCAAGGAGGATGTATGAACTGTAAAGTGAACCGAAGAGACATCCCAGAAATATCAAAAAGGTGGTTACATCCCTTGTCTCTGATGAAATATGTGCCTTCTTAACCCTGCAGGTTTTGACTATAAACTGGCTTATGAGACGAATTGTTATGGTAAGTGCAATAATAACCCAGATTATATTAAGTGGTATCTTGCTGTTTACGGAAAGGGCTAATCCGATTGAGATAAGTCCTGCTGAGTCCATCCAGTAGTCAAGGACAGTATCAAGGAGTGCACCAAATTCTGAAACACGTTTTTTTGCCCTTGCCATCTCTCCATCAACACCATCCAGGATTGAAGCAACCTGAAGTAATAAGCCTGTTGTAAAAAGGTAACCCTTTAAACCGATATAAAACATCAGGAGTGAAAATAGGGAAACCCCTATGGACACCTGATTAGGTGTCAGGGATGTTCGCATCAGCAATCTGCTTACAGGGGCAGAAAAATATCTATTGATGTATCTGGAGACAGGCCCATCCTGTGGTTTAGCAAGTGGATGGGGCCGCAATAGAAACCCTTTCATTACCTTTAAACCTCTTGCATGCAGAATCCAGTATCTCGGCAATGAGTGTTTTATAAGAGATACCAACCTTTGTGCAGAGTATGGGCAGGTCAGAGTGTGT
>CAZIIE010000155.1:0-4153 GCA_964539375.1 uncultured Nitrospirota bacterium
CCATAATCCTGTTCAAATATTAGCATATTTTAATATTTCAATCAAGCATATTCTACGGTTTAACTCCTGTAGCTTTATAAGTTCAAAAAAAAGGCCTGTCAATGACAGGCCAAGCGTGGAAGGGGGCGAAGGAGGTGAGGTATTAAAGGGGCAAAGCCCCTCTATTATGGGTCATCATAATATCTATAATAATATCTTCTTGCATCCCTTCTTCCCCTACGATAATCTCTCCTTTCAAGCCTTCTCCACTCATCACACCAGCCTTTTTCATAGGCGTTTCTTGGGCCGAAGCAGGGTTTATAACAATCATCATCCCTTTCATGCTTGATTACATAGACCTTTTTGTAGATAACCCTTCTTGGCTTTTCATGATAAACCCTGACAGGTTCTGGGTAAAACACATCCTGGGCTATGGCATTAAGTATCGGTTTTCCGAAAAGGACAATTGCACCTGCAAGAAGTGCTGCTGACTCATTATTCATCGCCTCTGCCTTCTTAACACCCACTGCGCTGAATAATAGGGTCACCATTATTGCCGATACAATAATCATTTTTACTGCTTTCATTGTCTCAACCTCCTTTCCTTAAAATTTAAAAGTTATTTTATGCATTCTTTACAAAATATTTAACAAAGAACATGCCAGTTTTAAATATTCAATAAAATCAAGACCTTAAAGCCATCTTTTTAATCTATCATCTTTGAAATTTCCTTAATAGGAAAGCCCTGAATCCCTAAATGGGAAAATGCTATAATAGATTGTTAAATCATTCTCTTCACTAAAAAAGTAGTTCAAGTGGTAAAGGTACTCGGCATAAACGGTTCTCCAAGGGTAAACAGCTCTACCGAACATCTGCTTGAATTGGCCCTTAAAGGAGCAGAAAAGGAAGGGGCAGAGATTAAGGAGTTGAGGCTTTCAGAGCATCCATTGCCTCCCTGTGATGGTTGTGTTTCCTACTATGGAACCTGTAACCTTGAAGAATGCATAAAACATGGAGATGAAAACACTGCCTATGTTCTTAAAACACTTATAAATTCGGATGTTCTGATATTTGCAACACCTGTTTACTGGTTTGGCCCATCAGGATTGCTTAAAAACCTGATAGACCGAATGACAAGCCTTGAACATAAACAGAAGATACTGGATGGCAGGGTAGGGGGGATAATATGCTCCTATGAAGAGGAGGGTGCCTCCATGACCATTAGTCAGCTATTTCTTGCACTTTCAGATATGGGGCTACTGTTTCCACCCTATGCATATACCTACAACAGGGGCAGAGAGGTTGATGAGCTTACCATAAAATATGCATTTCAGCTTGGCACAAACACAGTGGAACTCTTCAAAAAAATAAAGGGTACTAAATGGTGGAGGGACTAAAATACTGGAGCGGGCGACGGGATTCGAACCCGCGACCTGGAGCTTGGGAAGCTCCCACTCTACCACTGAGTTACGCCCGCAAGAGCTACTAATAAAATAAAAAAGAGCCCTTATAAAAATCAAGACACCATGTTTAGAGACAAAAAACAGCTACAGGACTACATCCTCTCTGACCCAATCTGTAAAGAGGTCTTTGAAATTGCACCCACTGCGTTACTTGTCGGTGGCTTTATCAGGGACGCTGCTTTATACAGGGAAAGCACTGATAGAGACTTTATTGTTCAGGAAAATATTGATGAAATATCTAATAAACTTAAAGAGATTTTTAATGCATCTAAGGTAATACTTAAAGATAATTCAACTATCAGACTTGTTTTAAAAGAAAATAAAGATTTTACAATAGACCTTTCCACTGCTTCAGGAGATACCATCAGGGACCTTCAATCAAGGGATTTTACCATTAACTCCATCGCCTTCAACCCTGAAAAGGGCATTATTGACCCAACAGGAGGGCTCTTTGACCTTGAATACGGCCTTATAAGGAGCTTCAGAAGGGAAAACCTTCTTTCTGACCCACTCAGGATGTTAAGGGCCTACAGGTTTTTGGCTGAACTTAACGGTGACATTGAAGAGGGCACAAGGCTGTTTATCATGCATAATGCAGGTTGCCTGGTTAATGTAGCAACTGAAAGAATTACTTTAGAAATTACTAAACTTTTTGAGGCAGAGGCCGCTGAAAGGGCTGTTATCAGTGCCTTAAAGGACGGTGTTCTTGAGAAGGTTTTTTCTATAAAAGAAGATAAGTTAAGTTATCTAATTAAAAATATTTCTTATTATTTCAAAAAAGTTAAAGAATCACCTGAAGGTTTAAAAAAATACCTTGATGAGCCCTTTGACCTTGGGCTAAGTCTCAGGGGAGTTATGCTATTAGAGATTATTGCCCAGCAGAGTAGCCCTGATAAATGGAGAATGAGCCTTTCAAGGAAACTTCAAAATAAAATCAGAGGATTTTTAGAAAGAAGTAAAAAAGCACGCTGTCTTTTCACCTATAGTTCCTCTGAGGAGTTGTATGATTGTCTGAAGGGCTTTTCTCATAATCTTTTTGAGTTTATCTTTCTCTCTGGCAGATGGGAGCTCTTTGAACCTATGGTTCGCTATATGGAGATTGAGAAAAAACCCTTAATTAACGGCACCTACATAATCAGTAACCTTGCCATCAAAGAAGGCACCGAGGTTGGACGTCTTCTTGACGAGCTAAAAAGAGCCCAGTTTTGTGGTTATATAAAGGATAAGACCGAGGCAATAGATTATCTGAAAAAACGTCTCTGAGTTGTTAACCCTCCCAATTTCAGAATCAACGCCTTAAAGACAAAACCCCACAACTGGACAGCCTTATTCTAATTTAACATAATATACATTATCAGAACAATTAAATTAACAACAATTGTTAATAATCTGTTATAAATTGTGTTTAAATTGCCCTGTAGTGCCTGTTTTTAAGGGTTCCCCCCATCTTTGTTTAACAATTATGCAGATGGATTATCTTTAAAAATCAAAGGGTTTTATCTTTTTTAAAGGCTTTTCCCTTTAGCCCCTTCTCAGAATAGCCTAAAATCTTGACCTTATAAATTTTCCCAGGCCGAAACTCTGTATCTTCAAAAAAAACATCAAGATAGTTCTCTGACTTTCCTTTAATCAAGCCCTCTTCAGCCACTGTCTCTGCAAGAACCTCAAGAGTTTTGCCTATTTGTGCCTCAATATATTTTTCCCTTCTTGATTTATCAAGCCTTCTGAGCCTCTTAGCTCTCTGCTTTTTTATACTGGCTGGCACTTTGTTGCCCATCAAAGAAGCCTCTGTTCCTGGCCTGTCCGAGTATGGAAAGATGTGCATATAATTTATAGGAACCTCCTCAATAAACCTCAGAGTCTCCTCAAACTCTTTATCAGTCTCTCCAGGAAAACCAACTATTATATCAGTGCCTAATGAGATATTGCTAAATCTTTTATGTATTTCTTTAACTACTCTTTCATATCTCATTGTATTATAAGGTCTTTTCATTCTTTTTAAAACACTCTCTGAACCGCTCTGAAGCGGGATATGAAGGTGTTTACAAACACGAGCATCTGAGAAAACCTCCAGGAATTCCTCATCAATCTCTATAACCTCAAGGGAGCTAAGGCGCAACCTCACCCTTGAGGTCTTCTTTAAAACACTTTCAAGCAAACCTGTGAGATTGGTTTTTCTTTTAAGGTCAATCCCGTACAATCCTATATGAATACCAGTTAGCACAACCTCATCATAACCTGCCTGTTCATACATTAAGACCTCTTCAACTATGTCTTCAACGGTACGACTTTTTGGTCTCCCCCTCAGAGCAGGTATTATGCAGTAACTACACCTGTGACTACAGCCTTCCTGTATCTTCACAAAGGGCCTTGCCCTGCCCCCAGGATTTAAAGTTAATATTTCGGTTTTAGGTGATATCCTATTGATTATTCTATCTTTTTCATGGTTTTTGAAAATCTCTACAGATGGGTCTATATCTCTAATTTTTTCTTCATCAAGCTCTGTGTAACAGCCAGTTACGATAACCCTGGCGCCTGTTTTAAGTGCCCTTCGGATTAGCTGTCGCGACTGGTAGTCACTCTTAGCTGTAACAGAACAGGTATTTATGATACAGAGGGAGGGTTTTTCTTTAAGTTCTACAAGCTCGTGTCCGCTCTGGATGATATGTCTTTTTATCTCATCGCTTTCAGCAAGGTTGGTCTTACAACCA
>CAZIIE010000156.1:0-4140 GCA_964539375.1 uncultured Nitrospirota bacterium
TTGTAGGCAACGCATAGTTGGGCATCGTCCTTACTGAGTGCGGTTTTTAGATGGACAAGGAAGACCGGCCTGTTCTGTGAAAAGACGGTATTTGTGAAGGCCGTGCTTATTAAGAAGACAAAAAACAGGATAATGGATTTCTTTATCATTTTAAGCTCTTTTTTATTATACCACCTCTTTGGCTGAAATAATAGTTATTCCTCCAGTATCCCATCCCTCAGTCTCACAATCCTGCTTGCACGGTTAATGATTTCAGGGTCGTGGGAGGAAAATACAAAGGTTACTCCTCGTTCTGTGTTTTGCTGATGAAATAGCTCTATTAGCTGCTGGCCTGTCTTATGGTCAAGATTTGCAGTGGGTTCGTCTGCCAGCACTACAAGTGGCTCTGTAACCAGTGCCCTTGCAACTGCAACCCTTTGCTGCTGTCCGCCTGAAAGCTCGGGTGGTCTTCTTGCCTCAAGTCCTTCAAGTCCCACAGCCCTGATAATCTCCAGCACCCTATGGGTCCTTTCAGTTTTATTCACTCCCATAAGAAGCAGTGGATACTCTATGTTTTCATAAACACTCAGCACTGGTATCAGGTTGAATGACTGAAAGATAAACCCTATCTTATGAAGCCTTATTGATGCAAGTCTCCTCTTTCCCATATCCCTTATCTGCAGGCCATCAAGAAAGAGCTCTCCGCTGTCTGGCCTGTCCAGGCATCCCATAATATTAAGCAGGGTGGTCTTTCCAGAACCTGATGGGCCTGCCACGCATAAAAACTCACCCTGTGCGACCTTCAGACTCACTCCCTTCAGGGCTGTCACCTCGGTCTGCCCGGTATGATAGGTCTTTACTATGTTTTTCAGTTCAATCATGCTCAGACATGCCTCAATGCATCCACTGGATTAAGCCGTGCTGCCTTCAAAGATGGATAAAGCCCGGCAACAAGGGCTGTTAGAAAGGTTATTACATCCGCCTTTATAATGTCTCCTGGTAATGCATATGCCTTAAGTACATGACTGAAGGCCATGTGTTGGTTTGCACTGGTGAACTGGTTGAGGTCAATCCCGTGCTGCCTGAGATAAAGGCAGACCAGATAACCCGTCAGTGTGCCAATCACACAGGCAATAATGCCAAGAAGGGCAGATTCTGAAAGCACCATGGTTACAATGCCTTCAGGTGGTGTGCCTATTGCTGTAAGGGTTCCAAACTCCCTGAACCGTTCAAAAATCAGTGTGGTCATGGTGTTGGTAATACCCATGGCAACTATCGCAAACACTATGATTATCAACAGGTTCATGGTGGCGTTGTTTAACTGCATTATCTGTTTAACATCAGGGGCTATCTCATCCCACGACATAACCCTGTATTTTTTTAAAACCCTGGACTTCTTCAATGCCTCTTTTATCTCTGCCTCATCCTGTCTGTCCGTAAGAAGCACAAGGGAGCTAAAACTGTTTTTTACCCCCATAAGTGCCTGAAGCTTTTTTAAAGGTATGTAGATATGGGTTCTGTCAAAGGTGGAAAGCTCGGTGCTGTAAACTCCTGTTACAGGTAATGAAACACGCCTTGGGAAACCCTTTGAGTCCTGAAATACGAGCGTAAGAGGCTCCCCGTATTTAAGACCCAGGCTTTCAAGTAATGCACTTCCCACAAGAACACCATCAGGGCTTTCAAGGTAATCACCCTTTATTAGCCTTGTTTTTATTAGTGTGATAAGGGATTCCCTGTCAGGAACAATACCTGTAAGAACCACAGAGCCGCTTTTTTTCTCAGACATTGCAATGGCGGTTGTCCTGAGCCTCGGGGCTATTGCCTTAATGGGGAGTGGCTTCAGGGCATCCTCTATTTTTGTAAGGTCATTGTTACTCAGGTAGTCGTTTATAAACAGTCCCACCTCAAAGCCCTTTGGATGTATCTGGAAGGAGCCCACATCAAGGTTGACGGTGCTTGCGTACATCTGTCTGTGAAGCCCTACCTTAAGGGCCTGAAACACGATGAGACAGAAAAGCCCAAAGGAGATGGCAATGATGTTAAAGAGGGTCCTCCTCTGGTTTCTCCACAGGTTCCTGAAGGCTATGTAAAGATAGTATTTCATTGTAACGGGACTCCAAAGGATTGGTCGTAATAGGGGTTTTCACCGGCTTCGGTGATGGGGTTTTCAGGGAAAAAACGAACCAGTTCAGAGACACCTCTTAGCCTGAAGAGTATCTTAAGGAGATTTATTGCATATTCAGCATCAATCCAGAAGCCTGCCTCCCGAAGTATCCTGAAGCCCCGTACAGCCTCAGTGATTGCATAATGCACAGCCTGCGCTACCGATTGACTGAATATTTCTGAGACATTTTGAACCCTGTCAGGGCCTTCTATCATCTCCTCAAGAGCCTGTTTTTCCCTTTTTCCGCCTTCGTGCCATATCAGAGATACAAGGTAGTTGTGTCTTCTGTCTTTCAGGTCTATCTTTATGTCTGTGATGTCATCAATACACTGAAGGGCCATTCCTATGCTGAACACACCCCTGTCGGCAAGCATCAGCCTGTCTTTAATCGCCTTATCGGTTTCAATAAGTCTTGGTGCCACAAAGGCAAGCCGTAAGAGGTTTCCGCCTTTCTGAGTGTGAACCTCGGCAAGCACTCTCTGGGGCTTTATAATCTCATCCACTCCCCGTTCCTCACCTGCCTCCTCAAGCCCTATCTCAAGCAATGCCCTGAACAGGGTGTTTTCAACCACTATAGCTGATATCCCCGAAAGGAGGCCATCCCTTTCTGCATCAATTAACACCCGATAAAGGAGCCTGTCAAAAAGCAGTATATGCATTATGCTCGGGAAAAACCCTTCCTTTCCAAACCTTACGGGAAGCATAAATTTATTTTCTCTATCAAGGATGTTATCAGTTGATGTAACTATTCCCCTCACCGAGTGGTTAAGCATTCCATAAAGACGCTGTCTTCTATCTGTTATGCCTATGGAGTCGTATATGGAGAGAAAGAGTATGGAGAAAATGTTTTTTTCAATGTATCCGGGGCCAAGGGGGTTTTTCCTTTCTTTAAAAATAAACCCTTCGGGAACAATGCCCTTAAGATAATCAAACAGGGTAAGCTCAATCTCTCTGTGAAGCCTTGAAAAAGAAGCAAGTTTTTTAATCAGTTGGGCGGTGTTTTTCATCTCTTTATCCTGAAAGGCAGCAAAAAGGGAACTTCCCTGGAGTATTCAACAAACTCCCTGCCAAACCTTCTCTTTAACCGTTCCTCCTCTTTCCTTAAAAACCTGACCTCAAAAAAGAGCATAATAGGTATTGAAAAAAGGAGCATCCCGGTGCTTCTTAATAAAACCGCAACGCCCAATGCAACAAGGTCGTAACCAAGAAACATTGGATGCCTGCATATTGCATATGCTCCCTCCCTGACAAGCCTTTTAGGTGGCTTTCGGTAATTGGGTGTTCCTTCACCAAAGTGTCTCAGGTCATAAATAGACCTTAATATCAGTATCAGTCCAGGGAGGATAAGGATTAAACCTATAGGGTATATTAACATAACCGATGGGATGCTTCCTATACCTGTAACCCTTTCAAAGAGCCTTCCTGATGAGATAATCAGGGCAGGAATAACCACCCAGTAGATAAGGGCATCCCTTATCTGATATAAAATTATGGAAGGCTCCAGGGAGAAGATGTTTTTCATCCTATCAGCAGGCACCACCTGTGCAGGAATCTTCTTTCGTTGAAGGCTTTTCAGTAGCAGGGCCACATTCAAAAATCCCGTAGTGGACAGACCTGTCACCAATTACATCAAAGTGCTCCCTCAGTCTTGTCTCCTGAAGCATCATTGCTGTGTTTCCGCAGACAAGCATGGGTTTTCCGGTTATAAACCGGTGATGGTCATCAAGGTCAAACTGATGTGGAAAGCCTGAAATAGTGCCTTTGTAAATGGCCACCTGTCCATAGTCCTCACAGCGGTCTTCAAGGTCATAGAGCTTAAAGGCACGGATGGTCATGGAGTAGAAGTCAACCATGCCGATCTTTTCCTCTATCTCAGGGTTGTCAAGGGTTATCCTTCTTTTTGATACAACCCTGTAGTCCCTGATACCGAGTTCAAGCAAAAGCCGCCTGAAGTCCTCTATATACAGGGCCCCTGCAAGGCACTCACCAAGAAGCAC
>CAZIIE010000157.1:0-4095 GCA_964539375.1 uncultured Nitrospirota bacterium
TTGGTCACAGAAAGTTGCTTTATTGATTGATTATCATGCAAAATAGATGTGTTTATCTCATTTGTTATGGAAGAGAAACTTACCTATAGAGATGCAGGTGTGGATATTGATGAGGGTGAGAGATTTGTAAAGCTTATCTCTCCCCTTGTTAAGGAGACCTTCCGTAAGGGTGTACTTACAGATATAGGCCACTTTGGCTCTTTATTCAGCCTGGACCTAAAGAAATATCCTGAACCAGTACTCGTAAGCGGCACTGATGGGGTTGGAACTAAGCTCAAGGTCGCCTTTATGCTGGACAAACATGACACCGTGGGAATAGACCTGGTGGCAATGTGCGTAAACGACATCATCACCCTTGGTGCTGAGCCTCTTTTTTTCCTTGACTATTTTGCAACAGGAAAACTCACTTCTGAGCAGGCAACTGATGTGATAAAGGGTATTGTTAAGGGCTGTAAAGAGGCACAGTGCGCTCTAATCGGTGGAGAAACAGCAGAGATGCCAGGTTTTTATTCCCCTGGCGAATATGACCTCTCAGGCTTCGCTGTGGGAGTTGTAAACAGAGATGAGATTGTTGATGGAAGTTCCATAGCCGAGGGAGATGCTGTCCTTGGGTTAAGCTCGTCAGGACTTCACAGCAATGGTTACTCCCTTGTAAGAAAGCTCTTTTTTGAGATACTCAGGTACAGTCCCGAAGACTATATTGAAGAGTTCGGATGTAGCCTTGGCGAAGAACTCCTGAAACCAACCAGGATATATGTAAGTGCCTTTATGGCTCTGAAAAGGAAAGGCGTAAACATAAAAGGTATGGCCCATATTACTGGAGGTGGCTTGCCAGGAAATCTACCAAGGATAATCCCCGATGGTCTTGGTGCTGAAATAGTTGAATCATCCTGGACTGTTCCTCCTGTATTTAAATTAATTAAAGAAAAGGGAAAAGTATCCGACAAAGAGATGAGGAGAACCTTTAACATGGGAATAGGATTTGTTTTTGTTGTTCCAGACAATGAGGCTGAAGGCGCCCTTGAAACCTTAAGAGGGGCTGGTTATGAATCCTTCTTGATTGGCCATATTAAGGGACAGATCAAGGGAGTTAGCTATGTTTAAAATCAAGAGGTTTTTCAGGGCTCTGTTCACACCTGTAACTATAATGATGATACCCCACAACAATAAGAACCTCTACCGTGTCAAACTTCCACTGGTGCTTATAATGGTCTTCCTGCTTCTGTGGGCCTCATTAACCGCCTACATAGCCTATACTGGAAAGACAACCGCTGATTATAAAAGGCTGAAACAGAGGGTTGATTTTTACTCATCCCAGCTTGAGGATATCAATGAGACCATCAGGTCTCTGAAGAAGGCTGAATCCGATTTCAAACGTCTCTTTGCCCTTAATTCCAGAGAGGAAATACTGGAAAACATTGATACCACCTATTCGGGTTCTCTGGATATAGAGCTACTTAAGAGACAGATTGAAAAGACCATGGATGAGGTTGGTGAAATCAGGGATTATCTGAAAAAACAGCATGACATTTACTATGCAACACCTAAGGGCTCACCTGTTGAAGAGGGTTATATCGCCTCACCCTACGGCTGGAGGATTCATCCCAGGACAGGAAGGAGAACCTTTCACCGAGGAGTTGACATAGCTGCCTGGCCAGGCACTCCTGTTAGGGCTACAGCCGATGGTGTGGTCAGCTTTGCAGGCTGGTCAGGTGGAAGTGGTAAGCTGGTGGTAATTGAGCATGGCTTCGGCTTTACCACCTGCTATGCCCACAACAAAAAGATTGTGGTTAAGGTCGGACAGGCTGTAAAAAGGGGTCAGATAATTGCCTATGTTGGCTCAACAGGAAACACTACAGGTCCCCATGTTCACTATGAGGTCTGGATTGATCGTAAATCTGTCAATCCCTATAAGTACCTTAAGGAGTGGATTAATGCTAAAAAAGAAAAGCAACAGGATTGAAACCCTTATCGGGGCAAACACAGAGGTAACGGGTGAGGTAAAGGTAAAGGGTATGGTACGTATTGAGGGCTCGGTTAAGGGAACCGTTGAGGCAGAATCGGTAATCATTGGCTCAGAAGGTTCAATAAAGGGTGATATTAAGGCACAAAACATAGTTGTGGGTGGAACGGTGGAGGGTAACCTCTTTTCACAGGAATCCGTTGAGATTGAAGACAAAGGAAGGGTAATGGGTGACATACACACCAAAAAGCTTACCATAATTGAGGGTGGTATCTTTGAGGGTAAATCCATCATGGTTCAAGAAAATGGTAAAAAGGTGGTTGAGATGATGAAGCCCTGATAGGCTATAATATTTGCATTGTGAAAAGAAGGATTTATCTTAAAACCCTCAGCCTTGAAGAGGCCCAAAAACGATGGAAAACCTTTTTTAAAGGCCTTCCAAAAACTGAACCTGAAGAAATACCTGTTGAAAACTCACTAAACCGTGTAACAGCAGAGGCAGTCTCTGCCCTGATGTCCTCTCCCTTCTACCACGCCTCAGCCATGGACGGTTTTGCTGTGCGGTTTGAAGACACCCACGGTGCCTCTGAAACCACCCCAAAAAGACTGAAGCTTGGCGAACAGGCAGTTCCTGTAAACACAGGAAATCCTCTGCCAGAGGGGTTCAATGCAGTTGTCATGGTGGAGGATGTGCATCAGGAAGGTGACTTCATAATAATAAATGCACCTCTGACACCCTATCAGAATGTTAGAACCGTTGGTGAAGACATTGTTCAGACCGAACTGATACTACCTGAGAACCATCAAATCAGACCTGTTGACATTGCTGCCCTGCTTGCAGGTGGTCATACCACTGTAAGGGTAAACCGCAAACCTGTAGTAGGCATAATACCAACCGGTGATGAGGTGGTTGAGCCTGGCACCACCCTTAAGCCCGGAAACATTATTGAATTTAATAGCCGTATGCTGGCAGCCCTGTCAGCAGAATGGGGCGCTGAATGTAGAAGAGAAAGCATTATATCGGATATTAAAGATTTACTTAAAGAAAATATAATTAAGACATTGAATTATTGTGATTTTCTTGTTATTATTGCTGGTTCATCGGTGGGCACTAAAGACTACACACCAGAGATACTCGGGGAGCTGGGCGAGGTAATTGTTCATGGAGTAAACATCAAGCCAGGAAAACCGGTGCTTTTAGCAGCTATTGAGGGAAAACCTGTTATGGGTGTGCCAGGGTATCCTGTAAGTGCTTACATAACCTATGAACTCTTTGCTAAACCCCTGATTTACCATCTTCAGGGACTTACTCCTAAGGCTGAAAAAACGGTTAAGGTGAGGATTTCAAGGCCTGTTTTCTCAAGCATCGGACAGACTGAGATTGTGAGGGTTAAGCTTGGTAAGGTCTCCGATGAATATGTGGCAAGCCCTGTGGGAAGAGGTGCAGGTGCTATAATGACCCTTCAAAGGGCAGATGCCCTGATAGTGGTGCCAGAGGGAAGAGAGGGTCTTGACCAGAATGAGGAGGTGGAGGCAAGGCTGCTCAGGTCTGAGGAAGAGATTGAAAACACTATTGTCTGTATCGGAAGCCACGACAACACGATTGATATCATGGCAAACTTCCTGAGAAAGAGGTACCCCCTTTACAGCCTTTCCTCAGCCCACGTCGGTTCAATGGGAGGTATAGTGGCAATCCGTCAGGCCCAGGCCCATATTGCTGGCACCCATCTACTTGATGAAAAGACCGGTGAATATAATGTCTCTTACATAAAAAGACTCCTCAAAGATGTTCCTGTTCAGCTTATAAACCTTGTGTACAGGATGCAGGGTTTTATCGTTAAAAAGGGTAATCCCAAAAACATTAAAGACGTGGAAGACCTATTAAGAGATGATGTTACCTTCATAAACCGTCAGGCTGGCTCTGGCACCAGGATACTTACAGATAAGCTTTTAAGGGAAAAGGGGATAGACCCATCTAAGATAAGAGGCTATGACCGAGAGGAATATACCCATATGGGTGTGGCCTCTGCGGTTGCCACAGGGGTGGCTGATGTGGGAATGGGAATACTCACAGCTGCAGTTGCACTCGGGCTTGATTTTATCCCCATTGCAAAGGAACGTTATGACCTCAT
>CAZIIE010000158.1:0-4085 GCA_964539375.1 uncultured Nitrospirota bacterium
ATACCAGAAGGGCATCTCCCTGCCACATTGGTAACATATATTACCCTTTACCATTGTATCTTAATATTAGCATATAAAATGTAAGCTTTATTACATAATAAGCCAGATGGGCTATAATAGAATTAATCATGACTGCTAACAGGACAAAGCTCTGGTATCTGAAGAACCTTGACATATTCAGCCACCTCAGGGATGAGGAATACAGGATGCTTGATAAATACTCCCGGATGAGGGAGGTTAAAAAGGGTGATATCCTCTATCTTCAGGGCTCATCTGACAAAAACATCTATATCCTTAAAAAGGGTGCTGTAAAGATTACAAAGCTCACCCCCCAGGGAAAGGAGATAATTCTTGACATATGTAAGGGAGGCACTATCTTTGGCGAGATGACCTATGTTGAGCCTCAGGAGAGGGATGAGTCAGCAGAGGTCATAGAGGATGGCCTGTTGTGTATCATGAAAAAAGAGGACTTTGACAGGATGCTTCAGATGGTGCCAGGGCTTTCCATCAGACTTACAAAGATGATAGGTCTCAGGAGATGGAAGATAGAAAACAAGATTTTAGACCTCCTATATAGCACGGTTGAGCAGAGGCTTGCCAGAACACTCCTGAATCTGCTTGATGATTTCGGTGTGCCCCATGAAGGGGGTTACCTGATAAAACTGAAACTTAAACACAGCGATTATGCTGACCTTATAGCATCAACCCGCGAGACGGTAACTGCAACCCTTAACAAATTGAAAAAACAGGGTATCGTTGATTTTGAAAGAAAGTACATAATTGTAAAGTCAATGGATGCCCTGAGAAGAATCGCTGATACCCAATAGCCATCATCATTAATACCAACTACTAACCACTAACCACTAAACCAATAACCAGTAGCTATTATTTTTTTCTTGACATCATCAAAAATTCTGATATACTTAAAATAAATAATCAAAAAAATTAATAAGCTGAAAGGGGGTGTGATAATGGATTCGGAAAGGATTAAAAAGGTACTTGCAGGAATGAGCATAGTGGCACTGGTTGCAACCTCTTCTCTTGCTATCACTGGATGCACCACCACTGAGAAAAAGGCAGGCCAGAGTAGCTGAACCGGCAATTCGGGTGCTGGAAGCACCCAGCAGGAGCCAGTTAAGCAGAAGCCTTCTGGTGGTAGTAGCTGAACAAAGTAGTGCTCTTGGTGTCGGTGACACCAAAAAGGTATAATTAAAGATGAGCCCATTAAGTTTTCTGAAGACCTATCCAGAGACCTGGTCGAGACTGTCCTCAGAGATTAAGGAAGAGATACTTGAAAGAGAGCTGAAAACTGAAAGTTTAGCAGAGTTTTTAAAAACTAAGACGGGCAGGCATGATGATAAGGCTTACCTTTCAGAGCTTGCCCGTCTTGAATACGAGATAAACAGGGTAAAGAACTCATCAATTAAGCCTCCCAAAAACCTATCAACCTACACAGTAAACCCATCGTTATCTCTCATAGAGCTTTCCTGGAAGAATCTCACCAGTTTATTGAAAGGAAGAGAAGCCTCCACTAAGCCGATTAAGGGACAGGAGATAGTGATTATATATAAGAGAGTTAAAGATGATCTGCTTGTAGTTAAGAAGGCAGAGGATAAAGAACTCCTTGCACTGAAGCTCATTGTTGAAGGCTATGACCTTAGGGATGTTTCAAGGCAGATTGAAAAGCCACTCTGGTTTCTACGGGAGGTAGTAGAGCAGGCAGTTCAGCAGGAATTAATACTAAAGCCTGAATCAAAGATAAGAAGACCCTCAGAGCACTTTGAGGCCTGCAGGGATATTGACGAAGATTTTCTTGTTTCGGAGACCTTTACCCTTCAGTGGCATATCACTCAGAACTGTGACCTTCACTGCCGACACTGTTATGACAGAAGCGATAGAAAGACACTGAGGTTTAACGATGCAGTAAGGATTCTTGATGATTTTTACGACTTTTGTGAAAGAATGAATGTCTCAGGAAAGGTATCCCTTTCAGGTGGAAACCCCTTTCTTCATCCCAGATTTTTTGATATTTACAGAGAGGCTATTGACAGGGGATTCAGCGTTTCGGTGCTTGGTAATCCAGTATCAAGGAAGCGACTGGAGAGCTTACTTGAGATACAGAGGCCCTATTTCTATCAGGTAAGCCTTGAAGGACTCAGGGAATATAACGATTACATAAGAGGTGAAGGTCACTTTGACCGAACCATCCAGTTTCTCCTGCTACTTAAAGAACTTGGCATTTATTCAATGGTTATGCTTACTCTGAACAGGGACAACCTGGCGCAGGTGATTCCTCTTACAAAGGAGCTTGATGGGATTGTTGATTGTTTTACCTTCAACAGGCTTTCCATGGTGGGCGAGGGTGCATCTTTAAGGTTGCCAGACCGTGAGACCTTTAAGGGATTTCTCGAGCAATACATTGAGCTGTCTGACAGAAGTGATATGGTGGAGATTAAGGACAATCTCTTTAATATTATCCTTCAAAGGAGGGGCAGGGACCTGTTTGGAGGTTGCACTGGCTTTGGCTGTGGTGCGGCTTTTAATTTTGTATCCCTACTGCCTGATGGAGAGGTGCATGCCTGCAGGAAATTCCCATCCTACATAGGAAACATCTTTGAAGAATCTTTATTTGATATTTACCATTCAGACCGTGCAGAGATGTACCGAAGGGGCCCTTCGGAGTGCAGGGGCTGTAGCATAAGACCAGTCTGCGGTGGGTGTCTTGCGGTTTCATACAGCTTTGGTCTTGACTTTACAAGGCGCAAAGACCCCTTTTGTTTTAAAGGAGATTAAGAGAAGAGTAGCTCTGAAATCACCCTGTTTGAAAGAAGCATCCCTCTTTCTGTAAGCCTTATCCTTCCATTTTCTTTGACTATAAGCCCCTCCTGATTGAGCATACTGAGGGTGGATTTATTGAACTCATACTCATCAAGCCTAACTCCATCGGAGGTCCTGAGCCCGAGAAACACCCTTTCTTCTCTTATTTGATTTTCGGTGAGACTAATGGTCTTGTTAACTGGCCTTTTTCCAGCCTTTATTGCCTCAAGATAGTCTTTCAGGGCTCGGTGGTTTTCGTATCTCCTTCGGTCAATCAGGCCATGGGCAGAGGGACCAAATCCAAGGTAGTTCTTTCTCAGCCAGTAACCCCTGTTATGGCGGCATTGAAATCCCTTTAATGCATAGTTAGAAATCTCATAATGCAGGTAATCCCCAAGTTCCTCAACCACTGTCCAGTAAAGCGATACCTTTTCATCCTCGGTTAGAGGTTTTAGTAAGCCCTTTTGAGCCATCCTGGCAAGTTCGGTATGTTCTTCAAGGGTGAGTTCGTAGGCCGAAATATGGGGCACTTCGTGCTCTTTTACAATTCGGAGAGTTTTTTTCAGTGTTTCGCTGCTCTGGCCTGGGATTGCATAGATTATATCCACCGAGAAGTTTTCAAAGTGTTCCATTACACAGGCCATGGCCTGCTCGGCCTCACTGGCATTATGAAGCCTGCCAAGCAGAGTAAGTTCATCATCTGAAAGGGATTGAACCCCAATGCTCAGGCGGTTTATCCCTGCTTTACGGAGTTCCTTTGCAAATCTTCCATCAAGGCTATTCGGGTTTGCCTCAAGGGTTATCTCAGCTCCTCTGGCAACATTGAAATTACAGAAGACCCTTTCAAGAATCTCGCCAACCTCTGATGCTGAAAGAAGCGATGGGGTGCCACCACCAATATAGATGGTCTCTATTTCATCTTTGTAATCAGAATAGAGGGAGATTTCCTTTTTTAGTGCTTCAAGAAATTGTTTCTTCAGGTCATCCTGAAGGGGGATGGAGTAAAAATCACAGTAATGACATTTTCTGATGCAAAAGGGAAAGTGTATGTAAATACCTGACATTTAAAAAGGTTTATAAAGCTCTAAATTGCCTATTGCCTCAAGCCTGTCTAATGGCGGAGAGGGAGGGATTCGAACCCTCGGAGGGGTGTTACCCCCTCAACCGCTTAGCAGGCGGCTGCCTTCAGCCACTCGGCCACCTCTCCAGCACATCAGCAATATATAATATAACCAAAAAGGGTAAATAAGGGCAAATCTTTGAGGGGC
>CAZIIE010000159.1:0-2115 GCA_964539375.1 uncultured Nitrospirota bacterium
TTCATGGAGCTTGCCCTTTATCATCCCGAGCATGGCTATTACATGACCGAGAAGGAGCGAATCGGCCCTGAGGGCGATTATTACACCTCCCCTCATCTTCATCCCCTCTTTGGCTACACCATAGGTGTCCAGATAGAAGAGATGTGGGAGCTCTGTGAAAGACCAGAAGGCTTTTGTGTTGTTGAGATTGGTGCTGGCAGGGGTTACCTTGCTGAGGGCATCCTCCAGTACCTTGAAAAAAGGGGGCTTCTGGGCAGGATTGGATATGCTTTGGTGGAAAGAAATCCCCATCAGAGGAAAAAACAGAAAGAGCTGTTAGGAAAGTATGATGTAAGGTGGCTTGAAGGGCTTGAGGAGATAGGGGGCCTAAAGGGGGTGGTGCTTTCAAATGAGCTTCTTGATGCCTTTCCAGTTCACCTTATTCAGTTCAAAGGGGGGGATTTCTATGAGGTCTATGTGGAACACGATAGAGGGTTCAAAGAGGTGCTAATGCCTGTAGATGAAAGATTGAGGGATTATCTCAGCCACTACAGAGTACCAGAGATAGAGGGTTACAGAACTGAGGTTAATCTCAGGATAGGGGACTTTCTTTCTGATGTCAGGAACTCTCTTGGCGAGGGATTTCTTATCACCATAGACTATGGCTACCCCTACTGGGAGTATTATGCTGAAGAAAGGCAGAGGGGCACACTTTTATGTTACCGAAGGCACCAGATGGTGGAAAACCCCTATCTTGAGCCAGGCAATCAGGACATCACTGCCCATGTAAACTTCACCTACCTTCACGAGGAGGGCCAGAGACAGGGCTTTCAATCAGTGGGTTATACGCCCCAGGGTACCTTTCTTGCCTCTCTTGGAATAGACAGACTGCTTGCTGATAGGCTTGAAAAGGAGCCCTCCTTCATTAAGGAAATACCGAAGATTAAGGGTCTTTTATGGGGAATGGGCGAAAGCCATAAGGTGATGATACAATACAGGGGCAGTAAAACCAGCATCCCCACTCTCAGGGGGTTTCAGCTAAGAAACAGGCTTAACAGGCTGACAGAGGGGCTTTGATAAAGGATGGAGATTATCCTGAGAAACATAACCAAACGGTTTTCAAACACGGTGGTCTTTCAGGGACTTGACCTTGAGATAGGCTCTGGAGAGTTCTTTACCGTCCTTGGCCCAAGCGGCTGTGGAAAATCCACCATACTTAACCTTATCGCAGGGCTTGAGGAGCCCACCGAGGGAGAGATTTATTTTGGCAAAAAGCTTATGAACAATGTTCATCCCCGCGACCGTAATGTGGCGATGGTCTTTCAGAGCTATGCCCTCTACCCTCACATGACCGTCTTTGACAACATTGCCTTCCCACTTAAGATGAGAAAACTCAAAAAAGAAGAGATAAAAAGGGCTGTGGAGGAGGTGGCAGAAAGGCTTGGGCTTAAGGGGCTTCTTCATAGAAAACCCCGTGAGCTTTCTGGAGGACAGCGACAGCGTGTTGCCCTTGGAAGGGCAATAGTCAGAAGGCCTGCGGTCTTTCTGCTTGATGAGCCCCTTTCAAACCTTGATGCCCGTTTAAGGGTTGATATGAGGGCAGAACTGAAAAAACTCCACAGAGAGCTTGGCATCACGGTGGTCTATGTTACCCATGACCAGGCAGAGGCGATGGCCCTTTCTGACAGGATGGCAGTAATTAACGAGGGAAAGATTCAGCAGGTTGGTACACCTGAGGAGATTTATAAAAGACCGGCTAATCTCTTTGTCGCCACCTTTATAGGTAGCCATCCAATGAACATACTGGACGCAACTGTTGTCAATAAGAGCCCTTTGAGCCTTCGCATAAACAGCACCGAGTTTGAACTGCCCTTTGAGTTTAACGAGAGGGAGGAAAGCCTTTTTCTTGGAATAAGACCTGAGGATGTGATGATTGTTGAGGAAAAGGAAGACCTTGAGGCAGAGGTGGAGCTTATAGAAAACGAAGGAGCCTTCAAGCTGGTTGATTTCAGTTCTGAGGGGATAAGGTTCAGGGCAAGGACTGAAAGAATGGTTAAGGTTGGACAGAGGCTTAAAATAAAATTTCCCCCTGAACATCTCCATTTCTTTAATACTGAAACAGGGATAAGATATAAT
>CAZIIE010000159.1:2215-4065 GCA_964539375.1 uncultured Nitrospirota bacterium
GGAGGTTTTCATGTTTATTGAAGAGATGACCATGGAGGAGTTTAAAAGGGGACTAAGGAAGACAAAGACCATCCTCATACCCTTTGGCACTGTTGAGGAGCACGGCAGACACCTGCCCCTTAGCACCGATACCATGGTAGCAGTGGAGGCGTTAAGGAGGGTGGCTGAAAAGCTCAAGGTATTCATTGCACCACCCCTTCACTACGGTGTATGCACATCCACCCGTCAGCATCCTGGAACCATAACCATTAAACCCTCCACCCTAAGGGCTCTGACAAGGGACATTGTGGTTGACTGCTACAAAAAGGGGTTAAGGAATTTCGTGCTGGTAACAGGTCATGGAGGAGGACTCCATATTAACGCAATGAAGGAGGTGGCTGAAGAGCTTGTTGAGGAGTTAAAGGGTATCAGGATGGCGGTGGTCTGTCCCTACAACCTGCTCTGGACAGAGCTTTCAGAGATTGCTGAGACAGAAAACGACTCCCATGCTGGCGAGATTGAGACCTCCCTTGTGCTTGCCATAAAACCAGAGCTTGTAAAGGGCAGGTCAAAGGAGGAATATCCCAGTTTCCCAAAGCCCCTTGTGGTAAAGGACAAACTCAAGTACTGGCCTGGTGGTGTGTGGGGAAACCCGAAAAAGGCCACCCCAGAAAAGGGCGAGAGGGTCTTTGAACTTATTGTGGATAGGCTTATCAGTGTCATAAAAGAGGTGGAAAGATGAACAGGTTCAGAGTTTCAGCCGATGATGCCCTTTTGTTAATCATTGACATCCAGGAGCGTCTTGCAGCAGTGATGGATGAGCGAGAGACTGTGGTGAAAAACACCACCCATCTTATTGAGCTTTCAAAACTCTTTAACATCCCTGTAATAATAACAGAGCAGTACCCGAAGGGTCTTGGCCCTACGGTTTCAGAGCTCAGGGATGCCCTGGGAGATTATCAGCCCATTGAAAAGGTTACCTTCAGTTGCTGTGGGGCTCAGGGCTTCATGGATGCCATAAGAGAGACAGGCCGCAAAAAGGTGCTTGTTACAGGGATGGAAACCCACATCTGTGTGCTTCAGACCTGTCTGGATCTTCTTGAGCAGTCTCTTGAGGTATGGCTCATAGCCGATGCCCTGACATCAAGGAGAGATTACGACAAAGCCCTTTCACTTGAGCTTTTAAGGCAGGCAGGATGCATGGTTACAACCACCGAGGCTGTGCTTTTTCAGGTGCTTACAAGGGCAGGCACCGAGGAGTTTAAGATAATATCAAGGAGGATAAAGTGAACTCCACCACCCTGCTTCTTGTAAGGCACGGAAAAACCGTGGGCTCTGAAGAACTCCGTTACAAGGGACATATTGATGTGCCCCTTTCTGAGGAAGGCATAAAGGAGGTGGAGGCCCTTGCAAGGATTATTAAAGGGCATTTTAATCCAGTATCAAAGATATACTGCTCTGACCTTTCAAGGGCAAAACAGACAGCCGAGATAATAGCCGGTTCGCTCGGGCTTGAACCCTTAGCCATGAATGTCCTGAGAGAGCGAAGTTTTGGCCTCTGGGAGGGGATGAGCTTTGAGGAGATTGCCAGTGCCTATCCCGAGGAGTTTGAAAGGTGGAAGTCTGACCCCTACAGGTTCAGCCCACCAGAGGGTGAAAGCACAGAGGATGTGAAAAATCGGGTGGTTCCGGCTGTGGAGGAGATAATCAACCGCCATAGAGGCGAGCGGGTTATGGTTGTCTCCCATGGCGGTGTAACAAGGGTGCTCCTTTGCCACTACCTGGGCATTCCTTTAAACAACATATTCAGAATAGAGCAGGACTTTGCCTGCCTGAACGTGCTTGAGTTCTTTGATGATGGGTTTACTCTG
>CAZIIE010000160.1:0-4008 GCA_964539375.1 uncultured Nitrospirota bacterium
ATTCTAAACAAATTCCAAATCCCAATTTTCCAAACCCACTATCAACTCAACGAACTCAACCAACTCAATAAACGCAATTAACTCAATAAACGCACACTACTCCCAATTCCCTATAGCCTATCGCCTATAGCCTGTTTCACCCCTTCACCACTACACTAATATACCAATATACCATTTTACTTACTTTTTCTTCTTTTTTGCCAGAGGATGGCTGCGGTCGTAGATGTCCATCAGGTGGGTAATATCAAGGTGAGTATAGACCTGAGTTGATGATAAACTGCTATGACCAAGAAGTTCCTGAATTACCCTCAGGTCAGCACCGCCCTGCAGAAGATGGGTTGCAAAGGTGTGCCTGAGTGTATGGGGGCCAACCTTACCGCCTATACCAGCCTCTTTTGCATATCTAACAACTATCTTTCTTATACTCCTGTCAGTAAGAGGTCCTCCCTGTCGGTTTATAAAAAAGGCATCGGTCTCTTTCTTCAGAAGCTTCCTTTCAATTATATAATCCCTCAGCGCATCCCTTGCCTTTGAACCAATAGGGACAATCCTTTCTTTCCTTCTTTTACCTTTAACCTTTACATATCCATCCCTTAGGTTTACATCATCCATACTGAGCGATGCAACCTCACTTACCCTTAGCCCAGCCGAGTAAATCAGTTCAAGTATGGCACGATTTCTTGCAGGCAGAAAGCCAAAACCCTCGGGCTTTTCCACCACTGAGAACACCTCGTCAACCGTAAGAAAACGGGGAAGCCTTTTTTCAGCCTTTGGGTTCGGAACCAGCCTGGCAGGGTTATATTCCACATATCCCTCGCGGTGCAAAAACCTGAAAAAGGACCTCAGGGTGGCAAGCTGTCGGGAAAGGGTGGTCTTGCTTTTACCTTCACTCAAACGCTTAGCAACAAACCCCCTTATATGACTTACCTCTATCTCCTTAACAGGCACCTTAATTATCTTGAAGAACTCCTCAAGGTCGGTTCTGTAGGCCCTCAGGGTGTGTCTTGAAGCAGACCTTTCAAGTTCCATGTAACGGAGGAATTCTTTTACAAACTCATTCATCCTCTTTAATCCTGGTCAGATACTCCTTCCAGCTTTTTAATGCCCTTTCAACTATCAATCTTCTTTTAAACTTCCTGTCCTTTACCCTCTCCTTTAGAGAACTGAAAAGACCAAAGTTTATGTTACTTGGCTGAAACCCCTCTGGATTACTCTCGGTGATATATTTTATCAAGGCACCATGGGCAGAATTTTCAGGCACTGGCACAAAGTCCTTTCCCCTCAACTTTCTTGAGGCATTAATTCCAGCAATCAACCCCATTGCTGTTGATTCAATGTAGCCCTCCACGCCTGTTATCTGGCCAGCCATGTAAGTTTTAGGGTATCCCTTGAGGGACAAATCCCTGTTTAAAAACATCGGGCCATTGATGAAGGTGTTTCTGTGAATGCTTCCATACCTTAAAAACTCTGCCCTTTCAAGCCCTGGTATCAGCCTGAATACCCTCTTCTGCTCAGGCCATCTGAGCCTTGTCTGAAACCCAACTATATTATAGGCTGTCTCACTTATGTCTTCAACCCTTAACTGTACCACCGCATAGGGCTGCTTTCCTGTGCGAGGGTCTATTAGACCAACAGGCTTCATCGGTCCAAACCTCAATGTATCCCTACCTCGTCTTGCCATAACCTCAATGGGCATGCACCCCTCAAATACCTTTTCATCCTCAAACTCCCTTGCCTGCACCTGGTCTGCCTCAATAAGGGCATTGTAAAACCTTTCATACTCCTCCTTGCTCATAGGGCAGTTAATGTAGTCATCTCCACCCTTACCATACCTTGAGGCCCTGAAGACCTTAGAGTAATCAATGCTTTCAGCATCAACAATGGGTGCAATGGCATCGTAAAAATAGAGATACTCTCCCGAAAGCATACCCTTAAGATGCTCGGCAAATTTCTCAGAGGTAAGGGGCCCTGTGGCAATTATGGAATACCCCTCTGGAACAGAGGTAACCTCGGTTCTTTTCACCTCAATCAAGGGATGTCTTTCCACCACCTCTGTGATGTATGAGGCAAAAAGCTCTCTGTCAACCGCAAGGGCTCCACCAGCAGGCAGTTTAAACCTGTCGGCTGCCTCCATTATCAAAGAGCCTGCAAGCCTCATCTCCTCTTTCAGCAGCCCTGCAGCTGTATAAACATCATTAGCCCTCAGGGAATTTGAACAGACCAATTCAGCAAGATGGTCACTTTTATGGGCTGGGGTGGTCTTAACAGGTCTCATTTCATAAAGAACAACCCTCACACCTCTTCTGGCAGCCTGCCATGCTGCCTCTGTGCCTGAAAGACCACCACCAATTATGTAAAGCCTTTCTGATTTCATGGCATAAAAAAACCCTGCTCTAATGCAGGGTCTTGTTTATTTTATAAGTTTTTACAGGTTTATCCACCTGTTAATGTCTCGGGCAAACTAACAGGAAAAACTAACCAGTAGCCTCAACTGGATATACACTTACCTTCATTCTCTTTTTATCTTTACGCTCAAACCTCACGATACCATCGGCTACTGCATAGAGGGTATCGTCACCACCTTTCCTGACATTGAAACCAGGATGAAACTTTGTGCCCCTCTGACGAACAAGTATATTGCCAGCCCTTACGAACTGACCTGCATAGCGTTTTACGCCAAGTCTTTTCGCTTCACTATCACGGCCATTCCTTGAGCTTCCTACTCCCTTTTTATGTGCCATGGTTAACCTCCGATAGTTATGTTTTCAATCTGAAGTTTTGTATAAAACTGTCTGTGCCCTCTTAATCTCTTAAAACCCTTACGAGGTTTCTTTTTAAATACAAGCACCTTTTTGTCTTTTTTGGTCTCTACAACCTTTGCCTTAACCTTTGCACCTTCCACATAGGGTGTACCAACCGTAACATTGTCACTGTCAGAGACAAGAAGCACCCTATCAAGTTCAACCGTTTCCCCTGCTGGCACCTCTATCTTTTCAACCTTGATTGTCTGGCCTTCCCGCACCCTGTACTGTTTACCACCAGTTTCTACAATTGCATACATTAGGTTCACCTCCAGTTGTCCCTTTACATTATTTGGTAGAACAATTTATTAAACAATATCTTAGATAAAAAAGTCAAATTTAATGGCTATTTTTCTCTGCTTCCGAAGACCTCCTTTAGCAGGGTGGTAACCCTTGCTGCTGGGTCTTTTCTTATCTTTTTTTCCTCCTCTCCGATCATGTAAAAAAGCCCCTTAAGTGACTCATTTGTAACATACCTGTCAAGATCAAGGTTTTCGGTCTTTGTAAAGGCTGATACCATCTTTGCCTTTTCTGTCAAAGCCTTATATTGCCTTGTTACGCCTACCTGATTCATACTATCAGAAACAATGGGTCTAAAGGTCTCAAAAAGCCTGTCCCAGGTCTTTGCTTTAAAATACTCTGTGGCAGCTGTGTCAGGCCCCTTCAATATCCTCATCGCATCTTCAAAGCTCATATCCTTGATTGCCTGTTTAAAGATTGGCACAGCCTTGACCACCGCCTTTTCAGCAGCGTGATTCATGCTTTCCTCAAAACTATCAACCACACCACCCATGCCAAAACGCCTGAGCGTGTCAGCAATACCCCTTATCTTTTCAGGTATCATTATCTTCACAGCCTGATTTTTCAAAAACCCATCCGGTCGGGACAGATAATCAACAGCCTTCTCGGTGGATATATTCAGTGCCTCCTTGAGCCCTGCCACAACCTTTTCATTGTCAAGGCCTGTGCTTTTTGAGGGCATTATCTTGTTGATTATACTGTCAAAGAGACCTGCCTGCACACCAACAGCATAAAACACAGACAAACCTATCAGTGCTATGAAAATTAACCTCCTCATAATCTCCTCCTTTACTTTGTTTAGAGCCTGTTCAGCAGGCTCTAACTTATAAATTTTCAATTAAAAATTCCTTTGTCTAACTTTGAGGGGCAAAGCCCCTCAAACTCCCCATATTAAGGGAAAGTTTTT
>CAZIIE010000161.1:0-3983 GCA_964539375.1 uncultured Nitrospirota bacterium
TTACCCTCTGGTTGTCCTCAATACCCAGTGTCAGGGCATCGTCAGGGTTTATCTCCATGTATGGCCCTGGTGATATCTGGTTTATAGGTGGCACCCTTCTTGTCATGGTGCCTGTATGATACTGAAAGAGCTGTCTTCCTGTGGTCAGCACAAAGGGGTATTCTTCGTCGGTCATCTCCATGGGGTCGCGGTATTTCACTATGGTAAATCTACCCTTACCCCTTGGGAAGCCACCTTTGAAGAGATAGGTGGTTCCAGGGTGGTCTACAGTAGGGCAGGGCCACTGGAGTCCTCCGTGCTCAAGTCTTGAGTAGGTTATACCTGCCACTGCTGGCCAGGCCTGTCCAATTTCTCTGAACACCTCTGACATGCTTGAGTAGTTCATCTCATAGCCCATTCTTTTGCTCAACTCGGTGATAATCCAGGAGTCCTCTCTGGCATCCCCTGGTGGGTTCAGGGCCTTTCTTACCCGCTGAACCCTTCGCTCTGTGTTTGTAAAGGTGCCGTCCTTTTCAGCAAAGCTTGCAGCTGGAAGCACCACATCGGCAAGCTCTGCTGTCTCGGTCATGAATATGTCCTGAACCACCAGGAAGTCAAGTTCTTTTAATGCCTTCACCGTGTGCCCCACATCAGGGTCACTGAGCACAGGGTTTTCGCCCATTATGTAGAGGGCCCTTATCTTTCCTGCCTCTGCCTCAAAGAGCATCTCCGAGGCAGTAAGTCCTGGTCTGTCAGAAAGCTTCACACCCCAGAGCCTTTCAAACTTCTCTTTTACAGCTGGCAGATGGACCTTCTGGTAGCCTGGATAACTGTCAGGTGAACATCCCATGTCGGTTGAGCCCTGCACATTGTTCTGACCCCTTAATGGGTTTACACCAGAGGAGGGTTTCCCAAGATTACCGGTCATAAGTGCCAGATTTGCAATGCTGAAGACATTGTCAGAGCCGTGGCTGTGCTGGGTAATGCCCATGGTGTAGTAGATGCCAGCCCTTTCAGCAGAGCCATATAGCCTTGCAGCCTCTACTATCTTTTCCTTTGGAACCCCAGTGAGCTTCTCACCAACCTCAGGGGTGTACTGCTCAAGATTTTCAAGAAACTCCTTTTCAAAGCCCTCGGTCATGTTTATTATGAAGTCTCTGTCAATAAGGTCTTCCTTTACAATCACATGCATCATGCTGTTAAGAAGTGCCACATCCGTGCCAGGGCGGTGCTGAAGCCACAGATGGGCATATCTGACAAGGGGAACCTTTCTCGGGTCAGCCACGATGAGTTTGGCTCCCCTTCGCACTGCCTTTATCATCCTCAGTGCCACTATGGGATGGTTTTCCTTTGTATTAGAGCCAATGACAAAGAGCAGGTCGTTGTCCTCAATCTCTCCAATGGAGTTAGTCATGGCTCCTGAGCCGAACACTGTGGCCAGACCGGCCACCGTTGCAGAGTGTCAGTAACGGGCGCAGTGGTCAACATTGTTGGTGCCAATTGCGGCACGCATGAACTTCTGGAAAAGGTAGTTTTCCTCATTGGTGCAACGGGCAGAGCTGAGCCCGGCAATGGCATCTGCACCGTGCTCTTTTTTTATCTTTTTAAGCCTTTCTGCTACATACTCAAGGGCCACATCCCAGGAGACCTCTTCAAACTCACCGTTACGCCTGATAAGGGGCTTTTTCAGGCGGTCAGGGCTGTTTACAAACCTGAAGCCAAACCTACCCTTTACGCATAGCCAGCCCTCATTCAAGGTATCAGGTTCAGAGGTCACCCTGATTATCTCATTGCGGCTTACATGAAGGGTTATGTTACAGCCACAACCACAATAGGGACATACGGTATCAACTCGCTTTATGTCCTTCTGCCTCCCCTTTCCGAGGGACTGCTTGCCGATAAGTGCACCTGTGGGGCAGACGCTTACACACTGACCGCAGAACTCACAGTTAAGGTCCTTTTCAAAGGGAGGACAAACCTTTGCCTTGAATCCCCTGTAGGCTATGTCTATGGCAGCCACACCCTGAATCTCCTCGCAAACCCGCACGCACTTACCACAGAGCACACACTTTTCCATATCCCTCTCAATGAAGGGGTTGGCGTCAGTTTTGTTGTACTGACGGCGTTCACCCCAGAATCGGTTCTTTCTGAGGTCGTAAAAATAGGCAAGCTCCTGAAGGGTGCAGTCACCTGCCTTTTCACAGACCATGCAGTCATTGGGATGGTCGCTTAGAAGTAGCTCCACTATGGTTTTACGGATACGCTCTATCTGCTCATTGCTGGTCTGGACCTCCATCCCCTCACTTACAGGTGTGGTGCAGGCAGTAACAGGCCTTGGCATACCCTTTACCTGAACAAGGCAGAGCCTGCATGCACCGTAGGGCTCCAGTCGTGGGTCGTCGCAGAGGGTGGGGATGTAGATGTCAGCCTCACGGGCAGCCTGAAGTATGGTCGTCCCCTCAGGAACCTCAATGTATTTTCCATCTATGGTGAGTGTTACTATGTTCATAACTCCTCCCAGTTATATAAAATCCTTTATCAGGATACTAACCCTTCTTTATCGCCTTGAACTTACAGGTCTCAAAGCAGGCGCCACATTTGATACATATCTCCTGAACTATTCGGTGAGGCTGTTTCTTCTCGCCAACTATTGCACCTGCTGGGCATACCCTTGCACACATGGTGCAACCCTTACAGAACTCCTCAAGTATGGTGTAGGTAAGCAGGTTTTTGCACACTCCTGCAGGACAGCGCTTGTCATGAATGTGTGCCTCGTATTCCTCACGGAAATACTTTATGGTGCTTAAAACAGGATTGGGTGCGGTCTGGCCAAGCCCACAGAGAGAGCCTGCCTTTACATCCTCACTTAGCTCAATAAGTAGCTCTATATCTCCAGGCCGTCCCCTTCCATCGGTTATCCTGGTGAGAATCTCCAGAAGCCTCTTTGTTCCAATGCGGCAGGGTACACACTTTCCACAGGATTCAGCCTGGGTAAACTCAAGAAAGTACTTTGCTATGTTGACCATGCAGTCGGTCTCATCCATCACAACCATACCACCTGAGCCAACAATGGAGCCCATCTTAGCAAGGGACTCGTAATCAACAGGGATGTCTATGTACTCAGCAGGGATACAGCCGCCTGAAGGACCGCCTGTCTGAACTGCCTTGAGCTTTCTTCCACCTTCTATACCACCGCCGATATCGTAGATTATCTCCTTAAGGCTTATGCCCATTGGCACCTCAATAAGACCGGTGTTGTTAACCTTTCCGGTTAATGCAAAGACCTTGGTGCCTTTACTCTTTTCAGTGCCGTAACGGGCAAACCAGGATGCGCCGTTTTTTATGATGTAGGGGACATTGGCAAGGGTTTCAACATTGTTTATAACCGTTGGCTTACCCCAGAGACCCTTCTGGGCCGGGAAGGGTGGCTTTGGTCTGGGCATTCCCCTTTTACCCTCAATGGAGGCTATAAGGGCGGTCTCCTCACCACAGACAAAGGCACCTGCACCAAGCTTTATCTTTATGTCAAAATCAAAACCACTACCCATTATGTCTTTGCCCAGGAAGCCCTTCTGGCGGGCCTCATCAAGGGCTTTACGGAGCCTTTCCACCGCAAGGGGATACTCTGCCCTGATATAAACATAGCCCTTTGAGGCACCAATTGCATAGGCACCTATGGTCATTCCCTCTATAACAGAATGGGGATTCCCCTCAATTACAGAACGGTCCATGAAGGCACCAGGGTCACCCTCATCGGCGTTACATATTATGTATTTCTGGTCAGAGTGGGCCTTGCGGGCAAAGTCCCATTTAAAGCCTGTTGGAAATCCTGCTCCACCACGGCCCCTGAGGCCGGATGCCTCAATGGTGTTTATCACCTTTTCAGGGCTCATCTCTGTAAGCACCTTTTTAAGGGCCTCGTATCCACCTCTCTCAATGTAGGAGTTAATATCCTCAGGGTCAACCTCACCACAATCTGCAAGGACCACCTTAACCTGTTTTGA
>CAZIIE010000162.1:0-3964 GCA_964539375.1 uncultured Nitrospirota bacterium
GACGGTGGAACGGTCTTCTTGGACGAAATCGGCGACATGCCCCAGACACTTCAGTCCAAATTCTTACGGGTGCTTGAAGACCAGGAAATAAGGCCTGTTGGCTCCATAAAAACAAAGAAGGTTAATATAAGATTTATAACTGCCACCAACAAAGACCTTAACGAGGCTGTTCGGGAGGGCACATTCAGAGAAGACCTTTACTACAGGATAAATGTCATCTCCATAAATCTTCCACCCCTTAGAAACAGAAGAGAAGACATTGAGCCCCTTGCAAGATACTATGTAAAAAAATATGCCGAAAATCTCGGAAAGACAGTTAATGGTCTGTCTTCAGAGGCAATCTCTCTGCTTGTCAGTTATAACTGGCCTGGAAATGTAAGGGAGTTACAGAATGTCATTGAAAGGGCTGTTATACTTGCAGAGGGTGACACCATACTGCCAGAGCACCTGCCAGAAAACCTTAGAACCACCGAAACCTTCTTTGAAGAATCCCTCAATAAGGGGCTGTCCATTGAGGACTACACAAGGGCCTTTGTCCTTAAATACCAGCACATATACGGTGAACAGGAACTGGCTGAAAAACTGGGTATCACAAGAAAAACCCTCTGGGAAAAAAGAAAAAAATGGGGCATTAAGAGGCCTTAGTTACCTTATGTTACACCCCTGCAAATTCAGTTACCTAATGTAACCCAGCCTTTAAACACTGCCTTTTTACAAAATTTCCCCCTGTTGCCATCCCCTGCCCTCTGAGGCTTTTATTTAGCCCTCTTCTGAAGCATAAGCGTTACCTTTTTACTCTGAGGAGGTTACTTTTTTTAACAATACCCTTTTCTGGCATTTTTTTTGCTTTGAATTTAAGCCACTATGGTAAAAGAGGAGATTATAGGCTTTCTTAAAAATATTCCGCCCTTTAACATGGTGGATGAGGAGGAGCTTTCCAGGCTCACCGAGGAGATATCCCTGGAGTATTACCCAAAGGGGCTGATGATTCTCAGACAGAACGGCCCCCCAAGCGAATATCTGAACATAATAAAAAAGGGTGCTGTCAAGCTCTATGTGCTGAACGATGAAGAGCAGGAGATAGTCATTGACTACCGTGGTGAGGGTGAATCCTTTGGCTTCATCTCCATGTTCAGCGGGGACCGTTCAAGGGCAAACATTCAGGCCATTGAAGACACCCTCTGTTACCAGATACCAAAGGAGGCCCTCATAGGGCTGATGCAAAAGAGCACTGTTGCAAATCAGTACTTTGTAAAATCCTTTTTTCTCAACTTTATTGATAAGACCTATGAGGAGACAAGAAAGCGTTTCTCTCTGATAGGGCAGGGAGACCGTTTACTCTTTACCACCACCGTTGGTGAGCTCATAAGAAGACAACCCATATGCGTATCAACAGATACCAGCATCAGAGAAACAGCTCAGATTATGTCAAGGGAAAAGATAAGCTCGGTGGTGGTTGTAACCGAAAACAATATACCTGTTGGCATAGTAACAGACAAAGACCTGCGAGAAAAGGTGATAGCCAGGGGATTAGAGCCTGAGGAGACAATCAGCACCATTATGTCCTCACCGGTTATCAAGGTTGACAGCAGTGAACTTGGCTTTGAGGCCCTTTTAAGGATGATACGGTACAACATTCACCATCTTGTGGTTGTTGAGGATGGAGAGCTAAAAGGGGTCATATCAAATCATGACTTTATGCTCCTTCAGGGCAACTCCCCGACCGTTCTGGTAAAGGACATTGAAAAACAGCAGGACTTTGATTCACTGAAGGATGTCAAAAGAAGGCTTCTTAAGATAGTATCCCTTCTGCTGAGAGAGGGGGCACGGGCATACAACATAACAGGGCTTATCACCGAGGTCTATGAAAGACTCATAAACAAGCTGATAGACCTTATAAAAAAGAGGATTGGCCCGAGCCCTGTTGACTACAGTCTCTTTATCTATGGTTCAGGGGGAAGAAGGGAGTTTACCCTTATCCCTGATATTTCAATAGGGGTGGTCCTTGAGGACACCTTTGACCTGAACCTTCTGAATGCCTCTGAGACCTACTTTACAGAGCTTATGAACCAGCTTGAAAGCGCCTTTAAAAGGCTCGGCCTTTCCTATGAAAAGCAGGAGGTGCTGTCCTTTTCAGCCGATAACATCAAGACAAAAAAGGAATGGCTTAATTACCTTAGAGACTCAATTAAAGGCCCCTTTCAACTCAATCCAGCTCCAGGACTTATAGAGATGCGATGCATCCGTGGTGATAGCTCTAATGTGGAATCCCTGAGAAGCTACATGTTTGAGCAGATAAAATACTCGGAGGAGTTCATGGACTATCTTGCCACACTCACCGTTAATAATCGTCCACCCCTTGGCTTTCTCAAGCGTTTTGTTGTGGAAAAATCAGGTGAACACAAAGACCAGCTGAACCTTTACCTTAAGGGAATAAAGCCCATAATTGACTCCACAAGGGTTTTAAGTCTCAAGAACAATATACGGGTAAGACCGACCTTTAAGAGATTAAAGGAACTGGGTCAGAGATATGGCTTTGAACTTGCCGATGACCTTAACCATGCTATTGACTACCTCTACACCCTTTTAATCCATGAACAGATAACCCAGGTTGAGGCAGGCCTTGAACCAACTGTTTTTATTAATCCCGAAGGGCTCGGGAACTTTGAGAAGAAGACCCTTAAGGAGGCCTTTCAGTTAACAGTAAATATCTATGACCTGCTTGAGAAGACCTACAGGACAGAAAGGGTGTAAGGGATATAAAACACTGGTATGAACCTTATAAAGCGTTTCTTTGGACAGGATAAAGAAGAGCTGCCTGAAGGAATAAAAAGATACATAGAGAAAAAAAGGGAGATAAACCTCAAAGGAGAGATTAAAGATACCGATTTTGTTGTCTTTGATACCGAGTTGACAGGGCTTGATTACAGAAAGGATTCAATAATAGCAATAGGTGCAGTAAAGATGAAAGGAACAAGATTATTTCCTGCGAAAAACTTTTACAGGCTTGTAAAACCATCATCCACCCTTAAGGTGGAAGGGGTGCTGGCCCATGAACTCACACCCTCGGACCTGAAAGAGGGCATAGAGCCTGAAGAGGCTGTCAGAGAGTTTATAGGCTTTGTTGATTCAGCTGTGCTTGTTGGACACTTTGTAAACATTGATATCCACTTTGTCAATGCCGCCTTGAAGAGACACTTTTCTATCAAACTGCACAACCCTGTGGTAGATACCCTTAACATCAACAACTGGCTTTACGAAAATGCATCATCCTTCAGAAGGCACTTTCGAGGTGCCACAGAAAAAACAGACCTTTACACCCTTGCAAAGCGTTACGGTATAACCGTTCACACAACTCACAACGCCCTTTATGATGCCTACCTTACGGCTCAGCTTTTTCAGCGCTTTCTCTTTTTTCTGCAGGATGCAGGGGTTAAAACGGTCAAAGAGCTTCTTATGGTAGGCAGGGGCTAAATATGTCTATGGGAAAGGAGGTGGTATCAGGGGAGATAACAGGGCAGGGGAATAGAAAAAACAGCTTAAAGTTTCCAGAACTTACTTAATGGCCAAAAGGTTTCTGGAAACAGTCTGAAACCAATCAGGGCTGTAAAACAGCCAAATCTTTTAATGGAAGGAGGTAAAATGACTACTGCAACGATCTGGCTATTCATCTTTGTCCTTGCCTACTGGACATACTGTGTGTTCTGGGGCATCAAAGGGGCAAGGATGTCAAAGACCGCATCTGACTATTTTATTGCAGGAAGAAAGATACCGGTATGGGTCTTTGTTCTTGCTGCAACTGCAACCAGTTTTTCAGGATGGACCTTTATCGGTCATCCAGGCCTTGTTTATCGTGATGGATTCCAGTATGCCTATGCTTCCTTTTATGCAATCACCATCCCCTTCACTGGGGTCATCTTTCTCAAGAGGCAGTGGATGCTTGGAAAGAGGTATGGTTATGTGA
>CAZIIE010000163.1:0-3952 GCA_964539375.1 uncultured Nitrospirota bacterium
AGCGCGTGAATGGCATTCACGAGGTCGGCGGTTCGATCCCGCTCAGCTCCACCATCTCATATCAATTATCAGAAAGCCTCTTAAGGTGTTCAAAAAAACCAGGGTAAGATATATCAACGGCTCTGGTGCCTTTAAGGATACTTCTTCCCTCAGCTATCAGGGATGCCACAGCCAGTGACATTGCCACCCTGTGGTCCTGATGACTGTAAAGCTCAGCAGCTTTTAACTTCGCTGGCCCCTTAATGCTCATTCCATCAGGATACTCCTCCAGTGCCACGCCCATCTTTTTCAATTCCTCTGCCATTGTCTTTATACGATCCGACTCCTTTACCCTTAACTCTTCGGCACCCCTTATGGTGGTTGTTCCTTCTGCCTGAGTGGCAAGCACGGCAAAGATTGGAAACTCATCAATCATAGATGGGACGAGTTCGCCGGGCACATCCACAGCCCTGAGCCCCTCGGTGTAACGACAGAGAATATCCGCCACGGGTTCACCTGATACCTCTTTTTGATTGAGAAGCCTTATATCGCCACCCATCTTTTTAACCACCTCTAACAGGCCTGTTCTCGTAGGGTTTGTGCAGACATTTTTTAACAGGACCTCTGACCCCTCTGTTATCAGGGCAGCCACCATGAAGAAGGCTGCAGAGGAGAAGTCCCCTGGAATTACCATATCTACCGGGTGAAACTCCTCGGCGGTGTAAACAGAGACAGACAGACCCTCAATCTCTGTTTTTGCTCCAAAGGCTGGCAGCATCCTTTCAGTATGGTCTCTTGAACGGGCAGGCTCTTTGACAGTGGTCTTACCGTCAGCATAAAGGCCTGCAAGCAGAATAGCTGATTTTACCTGGGCTGAAGCAACCGGTGACTGATACTGTATTGCCTTTGGCTTAGAGCCCTTTATTGCAAGGGGTGCAAAGCTGTCATGTTGCCGTCCCTGTATCAGGGCACCCATCTGACTCAGGGGCTTTATCACCCTCTTCATGGGTCTGCTCCTTAATGAGGCATCACCTGTTAGCACAGAGAAAAAGGGTTGAGCAGAAAGAAGCCCTGTTAAAAGACGCATGGTTGTGCCTGAATTTCCGCAGTTTATTATATCCGTCGGTTCTTTTAGACCATAAAGCCCTGTTCCATGGATTATAACCTCATCTGCTTTAATGTTGATTTTAGCTCCAAGGGCCTCCATAGCCTTTATTGTGCTTAGCGGGTCCTCGGCAAGGAGAAGGTTTTTTATCCTTGAGCTACCCTTTGCTAAAGAGCAAAACAGGATAGCCCTGTGGGAGATGGATTTGTCAGGGGGTGGAGAAAGCTCGCCCTTTAAAGGACCACTTTTTTCAAAAACAAGGGTGTCAGCCATTTTTTATCCTCATCCTGGAAAGTCTTGCCCTTTTAAAAAGCTCTATTAGCCTTTCTCGGTCCTTATCCATTAAAGCCCCTTTTACCTTTTTAAGCTCCCTTTCAAACAGCTCTATTGCCTTAAGTAACTCCCTTTGATTAAAAAGGCATATATCTGTCCAGAGTTCTTCTGAACTGAGGGCTATTCGGGTTGTGTCTTTAAAACCACCGCCACTATAAAGCAGATACTCTGGATTAACAGCATCCACAGTGTTTGTCAATGAATAGGCTATTACATGGGGGAGGTGGCTTATAAGCGAGAGCATTCGGTCATGCTCTTCAGCTGAGACAATGAGCACCTTTGAGCCGAGTTCACTCCAGAGGGTCTGAAGGGTGCTCAATGCAGAGGGCTCTGTCCTTTCTGTAGGGGTGATTATCACTGTTGCCCCTTCAAAGAGGTCATCCCTTGCATGTTCAACGCCAGAGCGGTCAGAGCCAGCAATGGGATGGGAGCCCACATAGTAGGCTATGCCACAAAGTGCATCTTCTAATCTTTTTACCACTGAGGCCTTAACACTTCCCACATCGGTAATAAGGGCTCCCTTTTTTAGAGAGTTTTTTATCTTAAGGGCAATCTCCTCAAAACTGCTGACAGGGGTAGAAAGCACAACAAGGTCAGCATCTTTCACTGCCTCTGATAAATCAAGGGTGGCATGGTCAATTACTCCGTCCTTTAATGCCCTTTCAAGCCTTTCTGCAGACCTTCCCCACCCCCAGACCTGAGAGCAAAGTCCATGCTTTTTCAAAGAAAGGGCGAGGCTACCGCCGATTAGACCAACCCCGATTATGGTTACCCTGTTAAAGTTCATCACCCGGTAGCCCTACATTTCCCTGCCAACAGCCTGGGCAACCTTCCTGCATTCATCCATAAGCTGTCTGAAGAGGTCGGGCTTCAGTGACTGCTCACCGTCTGAGAGGGCCTCTTCAGGGTTGGTGTGAACCTCTATCATCAGACCATCAGCCCCTGCTGCCACCGCTGCCCTTGCCATTGGGATAACCAGATCCCATTTTCCAACACCATGACTCGGGTCAACTATTACTGGCAGATGGGTCAGTTTTTTAAGAACAGGCACTGCCGAGAGGTCAAGGGTGTTACGTGTGGCTGTCTCAAAGGTTCTTATTCCCCTTTCACAGAGTATTACCTGGTGGTTTCCCCTTGACATGATGTACTCGGCTGCCATTAGCCATTCCTTTATTGTGCCTGAAAGTCCCCGTTTCAATAAAATGGGTTTTTTCACCTGTCCGACCTCAAGGAGAAGACGGAAGTTTTGCATATTCCTTGCGCCTATCTGTAAGATGTCTGCATAGCGGGAGACAATCTCCACATCCCTTGGGTCCATCACCTCGGTGACAACAGGAAGTCCTGTCAGGTCACTTGCCTCTTTCAGTATCTTGAGCCCCTCCTCTCCAAGCCCCTGAAAGCTGTAAGGAGAGGTTCTCGGCTTGAAGGCACCACCCCGAAGAAAGGTTGCACCTGCCTCCTTTACCTTTTCAGCAATATTTAGAAGGATTGTCCTGTTTTCCACAGAACAGGGACCAGCAATTACATGAATCTTTTTTGAGCCTATACTGTTGCCTTTTACATCTATTACTGTGCCCTCTTTGTGAAACTCCCTGCTTGCAAGCTTGTAGGGCTTTATGATGCGCATTACATTTTCAACTGCATCAATAGCGCGGATGGCGTTTTCCTCGTCTTCGGTAATCCTTGATGTATCGCCTATTACACCGATGATTGTCCTTTCTGTGCCCTTGGAAATGTGGGCCTTTAGCCCCTTGCTTTCAAGCCTTTTCACAACATGCTTTATGTCTTCATCGGTGGAGCCTGGTTTTAAAACAATAATATCCATAAAACCTCCAGATATTTAAATCCTAAATTCTAATCTCTAAATACTAAACAAATTACAAATCACAATTCCCTAATTTCTCAAATATATTTTCTTCCTTAATGTTGTTTAAGATTTAGATATTAGTGCTTAGAATTTTATTGCTTCCAGTGCCTCAATGAGCTTTCTGTTTTCCTCTGGAAGGCCAATGGTTATCCTTACCGAATCCTCACCTATTGGACGAATAATAACACCCCTTTTAAGGAGCCTTCCGTAGAGTTCCTGGGATGTAATGCCTGAAAGCTTTACAAAGATAAAATTTGTCTCTGTAGGAACATAGCTGAGACCGAGCCGTTCAAACTCCTGATAGAGATATCTCTTGCCCTCTTCATTAATCTCAATGCTCTTTTTGAGGTGTTCCTGGTCATCAAGGGCTGCAAGGGCTGCAACCTGAGCAAGGCTATTTGTGTTGAAGGGCTCTCTGACCTTGTTCATCTCGGTAACAATCTCGGGCTTTGTGATACCATAGCCAATCCTGAGCCCTGCAAGGCCGTAGGCTTTAGAAAAGGTGCGAAGAATAAGCAGGTTTTTCCCTTCTTTGAGATAACGGAGGGTGTCAGGGTATCTGCTGTCCTGAACATATTCATAATATGCCTCATCAACCACTACAAGCACATCCTCGGGCACATCCTTCATAAAGGCATCAAACTCATCGGAATAATTGATGGTTCCAG
>CAZIIE010000164.1:0-3938 GCA_964539375.1 uncultured Nitrospirota bacterium
GCACCAATCGGGTCGGTCATGCAGGCATTACCAAGTGCAGGGTCAACCCTCATTGCAGCGTTGGGGCAGAGGCCTGTTGCCCTTCTTGGGTCACCCTTTATCACTTTACCATCAATCACTGCATCGGATGCACCATAGCCCCAGTGACCGAAGGACCATGAAACCGCAACCACACCTGGCCTTATACCCTGTATGGTTTTTACCTTACCTACCATCGGGATTTTGCCACGGTTTGGTAGATGCCAGTTACCATCCCGGTTGGTTGGCGAGATCAGTTTTGCCTTATCACCATCGCTAAGGCCTAACTTTGAGGCAGTATCCGGATGTATGAGGATGTAGTTTTCAGGAAGTATGGCACTGAGCCAGTAGTCATTGGGCAGTGTCCTTGACTGGCCACCCAGGATGTCCTTGTAGGTGATTAGCTGAAGCGGAAACTCCCTGTCCTCAATCACCCTTCCTGCTGCATCCTTTGGAGGCTCATAAATAGCAATACCGGAGAACCTCTTTCCAGTAAGGGAATGCCTCTGAAGCGCCACATGCTCTGCATAGAGGTTTACCTGCTTTCCAAACTTATGGACAAGCATACCATCTCCAAGGAAGTCATCCTTCCAGTCTTCCCATCTTCCACCACGGTTAAGCAGATAAATCACCTTTCGCCAGTTCTCCCTGCCAGCAGCCTTTTCCCATCTGTCAGGGTCAAACACGGTCTTTGCCATATGTCTGCGCGCCTTCATGAATAGTTTGATCTCGTCCCTTGAGGCATCGGGAACTTCCTGTCCTGGTTTGTCACCCCAGGCAAGATTGGCTGCCAGTTTGAGGAACCAGTCTTCAGGCCTTGTGAGGTCGTAACCGTTGCCAAAGCCGTTTTTGCCAAACCCTGGTAGTTTCAGTCTCTCGGCAATGGCAAACATTACCGCCTCCATTGAGCAGTGCTGCTTCTCACCGAATACCTCCACCACCTCTGTAAGAGGCGTGATTGTGGGCTGACGGAACTTTGATGAGACCTGTGGTACATCCGGGCTTGTGTGTGGAGTTCCCCACCTTTCCCACACAGAGGTATCAGGGAATATATAATCGGCATACATGGTGGTGTCACCGATTACGATATCGGTTGCAAATACCAGCGGGATGATATCAGGGTCTGCCAGTATCTTTGCCTGCTCGTTGGCAGCAGGGATACTCATTGCAGGTGTTCCCTTATGTATCCAGAGCACCTTTATAGGATAGGGATACCTGTCGGCAGCAGAGGGCAGTATCTCCTGATAGACATTTCCACTGAAGGGGAACCAGGGCCTCTTTGCAGGATAACCCTTTTCTCTGAACAGGGTGGAGTCCTCGTAACGGGACTTCTCCCTGGTGAGTTTGTGTCCAAAGGCATGAAGCTTTCCAGGGTGGAGTTTTTTAAGATAAAAGGGTTTTTTCAGTTTTCCACCGTCTTCATGCCAGTGGCCACCACCCTTGCTGAGGCCACCCTTATGGTCAATGCTACCAATAAGCAGGTTCAGGGCTATAACCGCCTGGCCATTGTAATAACCATTGGTGTGCTGCACCGGGCCACGATACATATCGGCAGCAGCCTTTTTACCATGGGATGTAAACTCCCTTGCCACATCTATTATGTCGTTTTCAGGTATGCCGCAGATCTCAGACCAGCCGGAAAGGCTCCTTGAAAAGGCCTCTTCCTTCAGTATCCTGAAGGCAGTCTTTACAGGGATGCCCTTTATGGTGCCTGAGTAATCCAGGTCGCCTGTCACAGCATCCTTTCCAACAACCACAGGCTCACCGTTTTTAACCACCACAAACTCATCGCCACCCATACCAATGTCTCTGGCTCTCAATAATGCCCCGGGTCCATCCTCTTCAATCTTTACAAGATGAGTTGCATTGGTCCATGATGACTCACCAGCAGCCTTTGCGGCTGCTTTGTTAGCAGCAGAAAGGAATTTGCTGTCGTAGCGTTTGTTTTCAATTATCCACCTTATCATACCCATAATGAGGGCTGCATCGGTTCCGGGCTTTACAGGCAACCACTTCCATGCCTTTGCAGCAGACTTACTCATCCTTGGGTCAACCACGCAGACCTTGAGCCTTCCGGTCTGAAGCCCCTCGGTGACCTTCTCTGCCATGTTTGGAGGACCAAAGTTTGCCTCAACAAAACCTGTGCCAAAGTAGATGGCAAACTCGGCATTAAGGGCATCAGGTTTCATGTGTTCTGATTTGGGTTTGCCCCACTTTGCACCCTTTGGCTGACGGGTTGCCTCCTTGTAGGCAATGTGGTGGGACTGCTCACAGATGGTGGTATGCTCATAGTAGTTAACCGAGCCAAAACCACCTGCCAGGAACCTCTTCCAGAGTTCCTTCCTTCCGTGCTCAATACGGCCAAACTGAAGCACAAACTGGTTGTTCTTTGGACCCAGGTCAGGATGGTCAGGGTCTATCAGGACATCCAGATGGTCTCTGTATTTCTTCTTGAACTCGCTGACCGACATCTTGCCCTTGGCAACCGCCTTTGCATCCTTTGCCATTGCCTTTGACAGCTTTGAGTCACGCAGTGCATAGATATCCTTCAGGCCAGGCACATAGCGGTTTTCACCGATGTGCTTGAAAAGATAACCACCGTTTACTATCTCGTCAATTGCCTGGTCAAAGGAGATGACCTCCCACTTGTTTGAGCCACGGGGCCCCTTTCTCTTTAGGACCTTCACGACTCTGTAAGGGTCATAGAGGCTCTGCACTCCGGCCTGACCCTTGGGGCAGAGTTTTGCATCTATCTTTGCAGCAACCCAGGGAGAGGTCTTCTGCTTGAGGTTTGGTATCATGTTCTGGGCAGAGTAGGGGTTACCATCAATCTTTACTGCCACACCATCAAGGATTTTTACCTTTATGGGGCAGGCCGTATGGCACTGGAGGCAGACCGAATAGATGACATTTTCTGCCTTTGAAAGGGGATACTCCCCGGTGGTGGCTGCCTCTGCTGTGGCAAGGAGATTGAAAGCCTTTTCAACCTTACCCATCAGGAAGGCTGAACTTCCAAGCAGTGCTCCTGTCTTAAGTAGCCCCCTTCTCGTGACCTCTTTTTGTGGAATTGATTCAAGCATCTCGGAAATCTTACAGGATTTGTCCTTTTCAGCCATACACACCTCCTATTTATTGATGGCATACCTGGCATGTAGCCGGTGTGCTTATTGCTATGTTCTCTCTGCCCTTAAAACCAATATAATAAACCCTTGGTTTTGTCCCTTCAGCTTCCTTGAGTCTCAGGGTCTTTTCCTTCCTGATTAGTTCAGACACAAGGGATTTGGGGTCATTCAGGTCACCAAAATACATGGCCCTTCCAATACAGGTAGAGACACAGGCAGGTATCATGCCACTTTCAAGCCTGTGCAGACAGAAATGACATTTACGGATGCTGCCCTTGGTTTTTTTCCTGGTAAGCTTGCTTCCGTATTCATAGAATGTCCTGGTCTCATAGGGCTCAAGCTTTGGTGTACCTTCTGTGTAATAGTCTCCCCGGTCATCCACAATTGCATAATAGGGGCAGGCCTTTTTTGCAGCATCCATTGCAGAGGAACTGGAAGAGAGCTTATCATAGTTAAAAACCACAATTCCATCAGGCCTTTTGGTGATGGCACCCTTTTTGTGTCGGTTTGCAGCCTTAAGGCAGGGTGGATTGTCGCAGTGCTGACAGTTTGCTGGCATGAAAAACCTGTCAAGCTTCGGGTAATTCTGATATTCGGTTTCAAAGACCCAGCGGTAGGAAGTCCCCGGGGGGCAGACATTCTCTGCCATACAGCTCACAGCACAGGCATGGTCACCCACGCAACGCCTTACATCAATAACCATCACCCAGGACCTTTTCTCAACAGGCTTTTTAAGTGCCCGATTAAGGTCCTCATGCATCCTCACAATTTCATTTACAGCCATACATTCCTCCTTTC
>CAZIIE010000165.1:0-3857 GCA_964539375.1 uncultured Nitrospirota bacterium
AACCCTAACCACCTCTCGCCTTACAATGCCCTTTGCCTCTTTTGGATCCTCTACCTGCTCACAGATGGCAACCTTGTATCCAGCATTAATCAGCTTGGTAATATAGCCTTCTGCTGAAAAATGAGGAATCCCGCACATGGGTATGGGCTGCTGTTTTCCCTTGTCCCTGGTGGTAAGGGTTATCTGGAGTATCTTTGATGCAGTCTTTGCATCCTCTCCAAACATCTCATAGAAGTCACCCAGACGGAAAAAGAGGATGGCATCAGGATAGTCTTTCTTGATATCAAAGTACTGCTTCATAAGTGGTGTCTGTTCAGCCATACTATGACTATTAAAAACAATTCCTGAAGGAAACTTCAACAGGGCTTAAAATTGGCCCTATTTCTTTCCCACCACTGAACAACTCCCGCTATATTCACGAATAATTAAGATACTCTGGTTCTTCTCCCATTTAATTGGTAGAGAGGTTTCAAGGACTCGAGGATTCAAGGGTTCAAGGAGCAGAGGGGATATCTTTATACCATAAGTCTTCCACTTGAATCCTCGACCCCTTTAATCCTTGAATATGTACAGCGAGCGCATTCCCCATGGTCCTGCCATGGGGTTAGCGAGCGAATGTAATGAGATAAAAACTTCCTTACATATCGAAGATACCCTGCGGTCTTGCCGCAGGGTGCTTCATTCCTTAAGAGTTTAGCAACTAAGCCGAACCCTCAAATCCCTGACATAGAGATGCTGTAAGGCAGATTTATTGGCTCATTATGCTTATTTCTTAAAATAACTTGAAAAAAATAAAGGATTTTGGTTAACTTATCATGACCATAGTCACATAATACTTAAAATTCTCTTGTTTTAAAGAGCATTTCATCATATAATTTTTAATGTAAATCGAGGAGGAGGAGTTATGGCTAAGAAGTATGTTTACTTTTTCGGCGGTGGAAAGGCTGAAGGAAATGGGCAGATGAAGGACCTGTTAGGTGGTAAGGGAGCTGGTCTTGCAGAAATGACCAACCTTGGCGTACCAGTACCACCTGGTTTTACCATAACCACCGAGGCCTGTATCGAGTACTTTAAGAACAATGGAAAGTATCCTGAGGGGATGTGGGATCAGGTATTGAAGAATCTGAAAAAGGTTGAAAAACTCATGAATCTCAAGTTTGGTGACCCCAAAAGACCACTTCTTGTCTCGGTCCGTTCAGGTGCAAAGTTCTCCATGCCTGGAATGATGGACACGGTACTGAACCTCGGTCTTACAGACAAGACCCTCAAGGGTCTTATAGAGATGACCAACAACGAACGTTTCGCCTATGATGCATACAGAAGATTCATTACCATGTTTGCATCTATTGTAATGGGTGCTGACAGGATGGCCTTTGAGGAACTGCTTGAGAAGATGAAGGAAAAGGTGGGAGCTAAATACGATTCAGACCTCTCAGCAGAAGACCTGAAGGAACTGGTAAAACAGTACAAACAGCTCTATAAGAAACTCACCAGGAAAGCCTTCCCCAATGACCCCTATGAACAGCTAAAGCTTGCAATCAATGCAGTATTTAACTCATGGTTTGGTGAAAGGGCAAAGACCTATCGTAAACTGCACGGTATATCTGATGACCTTGGCACAGCAGTTAATGTCTGCACCATGGTCTTTGGAAACATGGGTGATGACTCTGGCACAGGCGTTGCCTTCACCCGCGACCCATCCACAGGTGAAAACAGGTTCTACGGAGAATATCTCCCCAATGCCCAGGGCGAAGATGTGGTTGCCGGTATAAGGACACCTCTGCCAGTTGAGGCACTTAAAGACAGTATGCCTGAGGCATACAACGAACTTATGCAGATTTATAAAAAACTGGAAAACCATTACAGGGATATGTTAGACCTTGAGTTCACCATTCAGGAAGGAAAGCTTTACATGCTCCAGACCCGTGTGGGTAAACGCACGGCAAGGGCAGCCCTTAAGATTGCAATAGATATGGTCAAAGAGGGACTCATTGACAAGGAGACAGCCATTATGAGGGTTGACCCTGAACAGCTTGACCAGCTCCTGCACCCCATGATTGACCCCAAGGCAAAGGTGAAAAAGGTTGCAAAGGGACTTCCTGCCTCACCAGGTGCTGCAGTAGGAAGGGCTGTGTTTACAGCTCCAGATGCTGAAAAATGGGCTGAAAAGGGTGAGAGGGTAATCCTTGTCAGGCTTGAGACATCCCCTGAAGACATCGGGGGCATGCATGCTGCCCAGGGTATCCTTACTGCCCGTGGTGGAATGACCTCCCACGCAGCAGTGGTTGCCCGTGGTATGGGTAAACCCTGTGTGGCAGGCTGTGGAGACCTGAAGATAAACGAGAAAAAGAAATTCTTTGAGGTAAAGGGACAGAAGGTAAAAGAGGGTGACTGGATTACCATAGATGGCTCAACCGGTGATGTAATTATCGGAAAGGTCAAACTGGTTGAACCTCAGATGACCGGTGATTTTGGCGTGTTCATGAAATGGGTTGATGAGGTAAGAACCCTTGGTGTAAGGACAAACGCTGACACGCCAAAGGATGCCAAGGTTGCCCGCAAATTCGGTGCTGAGGGTATTGGCCTTTGTAGAACAGAGCATATGTTTTTTGAGGAAGACAGGATAAAGGCTGTCCGTGAGATGATACTTGCTGAAGATGAGGAGGGAAGGAGAAAGGCACTCAAGAAGATACTGCCCATGCAGAAGAAGGACTTCAAGGGTATCTTCAAGGCCATGGAAGGACTGCCTGTTACTATCAGGCTTTTAGACCCACCGCTTCACGAGTTTCTACCTCATACCGATAAGGAACTCAGGGAGCTTTCAAAGGAGATGGGAGTACCATTTAAGGTTCTCAAGGAGCGTAATGAATCGCTGAAGGAGTTTAATCCCATGCTCGGCCACAGAGGATGCCGTCTGGGGATCACCTATCCTGAGATATATGAAATGCAGGTAAGGGCAATCATGGAGGCTGCCTGTGAGTTGAAAAAGAAGAAGGTAGATGTCAGGCCTGAAATCATGATCCCTCTTGTAGGACATAAGAGAGAAATCGAGGTCATGGAGGAGCTTGTTAGAAATACTGCTGAAGAGGTTATGAAGAAAAAGAAGGTAAAGGTCGATTACATGGTAGGCACAATGATTGAGCTACCAAGGGCTGCTATTACCGCAGACCAGATTGCAAAACATGCTGAGTTCTTTTCCTTTGGTACCAATGACCTGACCCAGACCACCATGGGCTTAAGTCGTGATGATGCGGGTAAGTTCTTACCCTTCTATGTAGACCAAAAGATCTTTCCTGAGGACCCATTCGTAAGCCTTGACACCGAGGGTGTTGGAGAACTTGTAAAGATAGGTATTGAAAAGGGAAGAAGCACAAGAGAGAACCTGAAGGTAGGTATCTGCGGTGAACACGGTGGTGACCCAAAATCCGTTATATTCTGCCATAGTGTTGGAATGAACTATGTGAGTTGCTCTCCATACAGGGTGCCTATTGCAAGGCTTGCAGCCGCACAGGCAGCCCTTATGGAGAAGATGGGAGACCTCTCCAAATCAACCGTTTAAAGGGGGTAATGTATGAAAAAGGCAATAGTTGCAGGAGCCTTATTGCTGGGATTTGTTTTTACAACAGGCTGTGCTACCAGGGAGTATGTTGCCAAGCAGATAGAGCCTCTTAAGCAGCAAACAACAAGGGTTGAGCAGAAGGTAAACAGTCTTGATGCAAAACTTGCAGACCTGGAGAAAAAGATTGCTGCACTGTCTGCAAAGGTAAACTCCATGGATATCGATTCTATTAAATCCGAGCTCAATGCCCTCAGGCAGCAGGTATCTGAGGCAAAGGAGCTTGCCATGAGGGCAGACC
>CAZIIE010000166.1:0-3849 GCA_964539375.1 uncultured Nitrospirota bacterium
CCTATCTTCTTTTTTTGAAGATAGCTGATGAGCAGGCAAGGCACCTCAAAAAGCCATCAATCATACCTGAAGGTTTTGACTGGCAGACCCTTGTGAAAAAAGAAGGAGACGAACTTGAGGTTCATTACAGACATATCCTTGAGACCCTCGGAAAGGCATTAGGTCTTCTTGGTGTAATATTCAGAAAGTCGCAGAACAAGATACAGGACCCAGCAAAACTCAAAAGACTTATTGAACTGATAAATGCAGAAACCTGGGTTGGGCTTGGTGTTGATATTAAGAGCGAGATATACGAAGGTCTTCTTGAGAAAAACGCCCAGGATATAAAAAGCGGTGCAGGGCAGTACTTCACGCCAAGGCCTCTTATAAAGGCGATAGTTGATGTGATGAAGCCCGAACCGGGTATGACCATTTGTGACCCTGCCTGTGGCACAGGTGGTTTTTTCATAGCTGCCCATGAATACATCTCCAGCCATTACAAACTTGACAAGGAACAGAAGAGATTTCTCAAAGAAAAGACATTCCGTGGCTGGGAGATTGTTGATAGTGCAGCAAGACTATGTGTGATGAACATGTATCTTCATGGTATTGGTGGAGAGGAAAGCCCTGTCCATGTGGCTGATAGTCTGCTTTCAGAACCCTCTGAACATTTTGACATGGTCTTAACAAATCCCCCCTTTGGAAAAAAGAGCAGTATCACCATAGTAAACGGCGAGGGTAAGGCAGACAGGGAGTCCCTTATCTATGAAAGACAGGACTTCTGGGCAACCACATCTAACAAACAGTTAAACTTTCTACAGCATGTAAAATCTCTTCTGAAGATAAACGGCAGGGCGGCAATAGTTGTTCCTGATAATGTCCTCTTTGAAGGTGGTGCAGGCGAGACCATAAGAAGGAAACTCCTTCATGAATGCGATGTCCATACCCTTCTGAGGCTTCCAACAGGTATATTCTATGCCCAGGGTGTTAAGGCTAATGTCCTCTTTTTTGACAGAAAACCTGCCAGTGAAAAACCCTGGACCGAGAAACTCTGGATTTATGATTTAAGAACTAACAAACACTTTACCCTCAAGGAAAAACCCCTGAGATACGAGGACCTCAAGGATTTTATCTCCTGTTACAACCCGGAAAACAGGTATGATAGAAAGGAGACAGAACGATTCAGGGCATTTACATACGATGATCTTATTCAGAGGGACAAGGCAAACCTTGATATATTCTGGCTTAAGGACGAGAGCCTTGAGGACTCTGAAAACCTTCCCCCTCCTGATATACTTGCGAGGGAGATAATGGAAAACCTTGAATCAGCCCTTGAGCAGTTTTCAGAACTGGAGGAGAACTTGAGATAATCCCATGACCCCTGAGGAGATAGCAAGAGAAAGGATTGATGAATTATTAGAGTCCGCAGGATGGCAAGTCCAGGACCTGAGAAAGATAAATCTCAGTGAATCAAGAGGGGTTGCTGTAAGGGAGTTTCCTCTTAAGTCAGGTGAGGCTGATTATCTCCTCTTTGTTGATAGAAAGGCAGTCGGTGTAATTGAGGCAAAGCCAGAAGGCACAACCCTCAGTGGAGTTGCAGAACAGACCGAAAAATATGTAACAGGAGTTCCTGAAAATCTTCCCCATGTTGCAGAACCACTGCCCTTTGCCTATGAGAGCACAGGCACTGAGACCTTCTTCCGTGACCTGAGAGACCCCGAACCCTGCTCGCGAAGGGTCTTTGCCTTTCACATGCCCGAGACTTTAAGCGAATGGCTCACACAAACCGATACCTTAAGGGCAAGGCTTAAAAGGATGCCTCCCCTACATACACACAACCTCTGGGAGCCACAGATAAGGGCTATTAAAAATCTTGAACTCTCCCTTGCAGCGGCAAGACCCCGCTCTCTTATACAGATGGCTACAGGTAGTGGAAAGACCTTTACTGCCATCAGTTTCATTTACAGACTCATAAAGTTCGCAGGTGCGAAGAGGATACTCTTTCTTGTTGACCGTTCAAATCTTGGTAAGCAAACCCTGAGTGAGTTTATGCAGTATGTAACCCCTGATGATGGGAGAAAGTTCACAGAACTATACAATGTCCAGCGACTTACGACAAACAGGATTGACCCTGTTGCAAAGGTCTGCATTACCACCATCCAGAGGCTTTATTCAATGCTCAAAGGAGAACCAGAGTTTGATGAATCCCTTGAGGAGCATTCCATACTTGATATCACTCCTCTTTATGAAAGACCAAAAGAGATTACATATAATCCTGCCATACCCATAGAGACTTTTGACTTTATAATAACAGATGAATGTCATCGCTCTATCTATAACCTCTGGCGACAGGTCCTGGAATACTTTGACGCCTTTATTATAGGGCTTACTGCAACCCCCTCAAAACAGACCCTTGGATTTTTCAACCAGAACCTTGTTATGGAATACCCCCATGAAAGGGCAGTTGCAGATGGTGTCAATGTTGGCTATGAGGTCTACAGGATCAAGACAGAGATTACAGAGAAGGGAAGCAGGATTGAGGCAGGATATTACATAGACAAAAGAGACAAACTCACAAGGAAGACACAGTGGGAACTCCTTGATGAAGAACTTGAATACACGCCCAATCAACTTGACAGGGATGTTGTGAGTCCTGACCAGATAAGGACAGTAATAAAGACATTTAAGGAAAAACTCTTTACAGAGATATTTCCTGGAAGAACAGAGGTCCCTAAGACATTGATTTTTGCAAAGGATGACTCCCATGCTGAGGATATAGTCCACATCGTAAGAGAGGTCTTTGGAAAGGGAAATGACTTCTGCAAGAAGATAACCTATAAAACCACAGGTGAAAAACCAGAGGACCTTATTGCGTCATTTCGTAACTCATACAACCCTCGTATTGCCGTTACAGTTGATATGATATCTACAGGCACAGACATAAAGCCCATTGAATGTATAATCTTCATGAGGGATGTAAAATCAAGGGTCTATTTTGAGCAGATGAAGGGAAGGGGCACAAGGACCATCTCCCCAACGGAACTCAATGCAGTCACTCCTGATGCCAGACGCAAGACACACTTTGTAATAGTGGATGCAGTGGGTGTATGCGAAAACGACAAGACTGACTCCCGTCCCCTTGAAAGGAAACATAGCGTCTCTTTTGAGAAACTCCTCCTTTCAATAGCACTTGGCAGGAGGGATGAGGACACCCTCTCGTCCCTTGCAGGTAGGCTTGCAAGGCTTGATAGAGAGATAGATGAAAAGGACAGAAAGGAGATTGTAGATACCCTTGTAGGGGCAGGTCATGCACCTGCCCCTACCTTAAAACAGATTATCAACAACCTCCTTGATGCAATAGACCCTGACAGGACAATTGAAAAGGCAAAGGAACTCTTTAAAACAGAAAATCCCACCGAGGAGCAGATTAAAGAGGCTACCAGTAAACTCATTGAGGATGCCTGCAGGCCCTTTGATAACCCTTCTTTCAGAAATCTACTGATTGATATAAAGAAAAAGAATGAGCAGATTATTGACACCATTAGCAAGGACACCGTTATATTTTCAGGCTTTGACGATAAGGCAAAGGAGAGGGCAAGAACCATCGTTGATACATTCAGGAGATTTATTGAGGAGAATAAGGACGAACTTACTGCCTTACAAATAATCTACAGCAAACCCTATGGCAAGAGGCATCTCACCTATGAGGCTATAAAGGAACTGGCTGAATCCATTCAAAGACCTCCCTATCACCTCACCACAGAGACCCTCTGGAAGGCATACGAGCAACTTGAAAGGTCAAAGGTCAGAGGCGCAGGCCCCCAGAGGCTCCTTACAGACATAATCTCTCTTATAAGGTTTGCAATAGGC
>CAZIIE010000167.1:0-3836 GCA_964539375.1 uncultured Nitrospirota bacterium
CAACGAAAATCTACTATTTTCGTGGTTCTGGAGGCGAAGCCCCCAGATAAAGTCCTCATATTTCTTGAACAGCCTCAATTTATTTGGTAATCCTTCATGAAAGGGCATATCTAAGACCTCCCTGACGCTCCTTTTCTCCTACAATCAGCTCCTCTGGGAAAACCAGAGTAAAGACAGTTCCAGCACCGGGCTGGCTCTTTACATTAATTGAGCCCTGATGGGACTGCATAATCTTAAGTGAAATGGAAAGGCCAAGCCCTGTGCCGTCGTCACGGGTTGTGAAAAAGGGGTCAAATATCCTCTCAACGGTCTCCTCATCCATGCCACAGCCTGTGTCTTCAATGTGGATTAGATAGCCCCTTCTGTCAATCTCTGTCCTGATTGAGAGGGTTCCTCCCTCTTTCATTGCCTGTACTGCATTGAGAAAAAGGTTCATCAGCACCTGCTTAATAAGGGAGGAATCAATCTCTAAGGTGCTTTCATCAACCTTTTTTTTGACCAGGATGTCCCTTGATTCAGCTACAGGCCTCAGGAGCTCAAGGGCTTCGTCAATAAACTTTCCTACCCGAACCCTTTCCTTTTTTGGTGTTCGGGGTTTGGCAAAGTAGAGCATGTTTGTAAGGATGTTATTAAGACTTTGCACACCTGTTAAAGCACCCTTTGAAAGCGATTCAAGTTCGGTGTTTTCCAGCTCCTTCTGGAGCATTGAGGCATAGAGCTCTATGCTGCAGAGGGGATTTCTCATCTCATGCACAAGGGCAGCCATCATCTCTCCCATGGCAATGAGCCTTTTGTTCCGCTCCCTGATAGCCTCTTCTTTCCGTTTTTCTGTGATATCCTTGAGCATGATTACATAACCTGTGGTGGTTTTATCAGACCTCACATCAGCCACACTAAGAAGGTAAATCCTCCTTTCCTCACCCCTTTCAAGGACAATCTCCTGCCCATCAAGTTCAGTATTGGTGAACCTATCAGGTGAAAATAAATCTCCTAACTCCTCAGCCACCCTGTTTTTCATCAATACTGTGCCATCAACAGAAAGAACATAGAGGGCATCCTTTATGCAGTTCATCACAGAGCGAAGCATCTCAAGGGTCTCCTTGAGCTCCTGATTCTTTGCCTGTAGCTGGTTGTTCAGCCTTTTAACCTCTGCCTGTAAGGTGCTGTAGTACTTCTGAAGAGACTCAGAGGCAAGACTGAAAACCTTAAAGGCTTCGTTAAGTTTCTCAATCTCCTTCATCCTATAGCTCCTTAAGGGATTTCTTTATCTTTTCTTCAAAAAGGCTCTCCTTTATATATCTACTGAAAGGGCCCCCCTTCTTTTTTAGAGCGCTTATATACTGGTCGTCCTTCTCAATAAAGGCAAGCCTCATCAGAACATGAGGGCTTACATCACCAACCTTCAGGGCAATTCTGTAGTAGGATGAAGCCTCTGATAGCTTGCCCCTTCTGTAAAAGAGGTCACCAAGGAGTTGATAGTCAGGGGTTTTGTTCAGTCTGCCCGAAAAGCTCTTATAAAGCATTGCAAACCTCTCAGGCTCTATAAGCGGAGCAATTTTTATAAGAAGTTCATAATCAGCCTCGTTGGGCTCTTTAATGCTGGAAAGAAGTCTGGCTGCAGTTTTCTGTTCTCCCTTCAGCGCATAGAGATAGGCCTTAATTCTGATAAACCTGTCTTCCCTTCCTTTAGTGCCTTTTACTTTTTTAAGCAAGGCACTTGCCCTTTTGGCATCACCCAGTCTGCAGTAAAAAAGGGCAAGCTCAGCTATTGCCTGATTTTTGATGTTTTTGTCACCGTTACGGATAAGGAAGTCGTAGACCTTAAGAAAGTCACCTCCTTCTTCAACAAGGGTGGATGCAACTTTAAGGAGTGTTTTCTGACGCTTTATAGTCATGAGAAATCGTCCACACTCCCTCCATATCTGGTTGAAGGCCTTTCTGTCCTTTTCAATACTGTCAAGCACCAGGAGCTCAAGCTCCCTGAGCGACTGTTCCGAGGGGTTTGAGCCAAATAAGAGCTCTTTGAGAAATCGTTCTGCCTCAAGTAGTTTTCCCCTTTTACGATAAAGCATCGTAAGCTCAAGGAGTGCCCTTTTTGCCTCTGGTGTGTAGGGATAGTTTTCCCTGAGGTCAAGAAGGTTCTGAACCGCCCTTTCTGTCTGTCCCTGCTTCAGTTGAATAAGGGCTATGTTGAGGATTGCCTTCCTTTTTATCACCCTGTCTGCCGAGTGTCTTGCTCGTTTAAACTGGACAAGGGCTGTATCAAGCCTGCCCCCGTTCATTTCAATCTCACCAAGCCCCAGATAGGCCCTGCTTTTAAGAGAGGTCTCGGTAAGCAGGTAATAGAAGGGCTTTGCCCTTTCAGGCCTCCCTGTAATAAGAAGGTTTTCGGCATAGCTAAGAAGCAGAGAGGGCTTTGACTGGATATATTTAGGATAAAGCCTGTAGCCCCTTTCAAAGAGCTTTGAGGCTGTCCTGTAAAGTCCTATCCTGTGAAAGACCTCTGCCTTTCCAAAGATCACCTCAGGTAGCTCTTTTTTTATCTGCTTGAAATACCTCAGAGCCTCCTGATACCTGCCTGACATCAACAGGGACTGGGCATAATAAATATAGGCCCTCTCAATATTTTCTGACTTTGGATAAAGGCTGATGAACAGCTTGAAGTTTGAAGATGCCTCATAGTAAAAACCACCCTCAAGGAATGCCCTTCCCCTGTCAAAGAGTGCCTCCTTTTTCAGTTCCTCGTCCTTTGATGTTATGTAAGCCCTGTTTAAAAACTCTATTGCCTCAGAGTAGCGCTTTACACCGGTAAGGGCCTTTCCCTTTATGTAGTAGTAGAGAGGAAGTTCATCAGGTTTTGGCTTGTAGCTTTCAAGAATGTTCAGGGCCTTATAATAAAGCCTTTTGTCAATGGAGCGTATCGCCTCTGCAAGGGGAGAGATGGCTGAATAGGCAACAAAGGTGTGTATTAGTAGCAGGATAAGGGTGAACACCAGTAGCCTATGTCTTTGATGAAGCTTCATCATAAGAGGGTAAGCAACTTATGTGCCAGAAGATAAGTTATTGAAATATAAGGAAAAATAAAAATAGGGTGGGGTGTTCAGGCGTTATTTTTTTGACGCAAACTGAATGCCCTTTTTCTTCATCTTTTCAACCAGTGTGGTTCTGTTAAGTCCGAGGAGTTCGGCTGCCCTGCTTTTTACCCCCTTGGAAAGCTCAAGGGCCTGCAGAATGAGTTTTTCCTCAATGCTGTCAAGTATTCTGTTAAGGTCAACCCCCTGGGGTGTAACGCTGATTTCAGGCTCCTTGATGTCAAGCTCCTCAAGGGAAGGCTCCTCGTACTTAACAGGGGTGATGCTGTGGAACTTCTGTGGAAGGTCAGAGAGCTTAACATCTTCACCTGAGTTAAGTATGGTGAGCCGTTCAATAAGGTTTTCAAGCTCTCTCACATTTCCAGGCCAGTCGTAGGCCATAAATATATTCATTATCTGTTTGCCAATCCTTGGTGGGGCCTTCTTTTTAATCTCCGATTGCTTCTGGAGGAAATACTGAACAAGCAGAGGGATGTCCTCCTTTCTTTCTCTAAGGGGTGGCAGGTGAATGGGGATTACATTTAGTCTGTAGTAAAGGTCCTCCCTGAATCTTCCTTCCTTGACAAGTTCCTCAAGTTTCTGGTTGGTGGCAGCAATAATTCTGACATCCACCTTGATGGTCTTGGTGCTTCCAACCCTTTCAAACTCCCTTTCCTGTAAGACCCTGAGAAGCTTTACCTGAAGGTTGGGGTCAAGCTCTCCTATCTCATCAAGAAAGAGTGTGCCTCCGTTGGCAAGCTCAAA
>CAZIIE010000168.1:0-3834 GCA_964539375.1 uncultured Nitrospirota bacterium
AGACATCCAACCCCACCACATCTCCGAGGCAGTGCAGTACAGGATGATGGATAGAGGGGTGTTTTAGGGAATGGTTTAGTCAAGAACTATCTCCATTTTTGTTAAGGTCTTTTCTGGTCTCAGGTTCATACCTCAAATTGTTTGCCCTCCTCTTTCTTGGGTCTTCTCCTGAACAAATCCCATCCCACTATCAGCCCTATTATGAAACCCGCCGCCATGGAAAACAAAATCAATATTACCCGAGACATTGTCCACTTCCATGCAAGAAACTGGACCTCTACAACCTGGGCATTCTGAAGAAGAAATGCCACTACAATCAATACAAGAACGATTAAGACCACTCCCCTTATACCTATTGCACCACTGCGGTTCACAAATAACCTCCTATACCTTCACCACAGAATCATCACACCCGAAAGGGTTAGGTTGATATCTATCGGCATACCAGTCGTTTTCCCATTTTTCTCCATCAATGAGGAACCTGTAACGATACTCACGGCCTGTTTCAAGTTCTAAGGTAACGGTCCAGTCACCGTTTCTGAGCCTTTTCATAGGTGTGGACTCTTTGTCCCAGTTGTTGAATTCGCCAACGATGGTTACCTTCTTTGCATCGGGGGCGGCCTCCTTTGGAAGCCTGAAGTTCACCTTACAGACGGGGCGGCTTTTGAGATACTGTTTTTTAATTCCCTTCTCTGATGTAAGCGTCTTTTTTGCTTTTACAGTAGAAGTCTTACCTTTTTTTGACTTAGTGTTCGCTTTTATTCCCATAATCAACCCTCCTTAAAATTTTATAAATGTTTTAAGTCATTCTTTGGTTCTTCTTCATGCTTTAGTTTTTTTTCAAGATACTTTTTGGCAATATTGACCCCTGCAAGTCCAAAAGAAAGTGATAAGGCAAAGACAATACCACCAAATATTATAGCAAAGACGATCATAATTGTTTCTCTTCCTATTCCAAGCTGTTCCATTGCCATGGTTAGGGTAAATATAATGATTACTGCCTTTACAAATTTACTTAATGTTCCTGCAAAGGTAAAACCTGCATTTACAGAGGAGATTAGAACAGCCCTTGATGCAAAATTAGAGATTATATAACCGAGTACTATCAGTATGATAGCAATAAAGACATTTGGCATGTATAAAAATAATCTTTCAACAAGATGATCTATCGACGAGACCTTCAAGGCATGAAGCGATATGATTGAAAAAATAAAGATAATGAACCAGTACACTATGGAGCTTATCAAAAGTGTGGGAGATTCTTTAATACCACCTTTCTGAAAAAGTTCGCTTAATCCAAATCTGCTGAGATATTTGTCTGCATCCATCAATGCTGATAGTTTTATAATTACCTTTTTTAAGATCCAGGCTATTAGTATTCCGATGGCAAGAATAAGGATTGCAATTAGTAGACCTGGAAGGAAATCGTCAACCTTCTGTAAGAAATCCTTCAAAGGAGAAATTGTATCATTCATTTTACCTCCCGTTCTGATTTTCATTAGTATCTGCAGACCATCTTTCTATAAGATAATTTTTATTTTTCTCAAAAGACAAAGCCAGCTCCTCAAGCCTCTGCTCCACCTCTTCAGCGGTACTTTCCCATGTCCGCGCTACAAAAGAGGCTACTTTACCAAGATAAAGCGGTGTCAGGGACTTGATAAGAAGCTCTCTGTTCATGATATTTTTATGAAAGGCAATGGCAAAATCATACATAATCTCTGACCAGAGGTCGTCAGGAAAAATGAATTTTCTATTGTCTCTCTTAATTGACAGGTCAACAAGGAAACGTAGCTTTTCCTTAGACAGAAACTGTTCATATATAATCACCAATTCTTTCACGCCAAGCTTGAACTTCTCAAGCATCCCCTCAAGATTTACATTAACTGGCTCAAGTCCTACTGAATAGACAAAACCAAATGTGGGTACAGCCTCTGAACCCTTTATCTCCTTCCATACATGGTAATATTCATCCATTAAGGTAAAAACAGTGTTGATAACTTGATGAAGCATGCTTGAGAGATCAGCGCCAGGGTCCTTGGGATCATGGATCTTTGCACCAAGGAAGGCCTGACATATTTTAAAACCATTTGCTACTGCTGTAGTGGTCATCCATATATCAATCCCATATTTTGCAACATCTGTTTCCCATACATCCTTTTGAAGATAAAACGCAGCCAGCCTGCCAGAAAAGCCAAAATCCCCACCGATAGGCTGGCGAATTCTCTTGCCATAAAGTGCTCGTGTTACGGGGTAGACTATGGTATTTGTTATGGTTCCATCATATTTATGCCTGTGGTAATAGGGGGATACATAGTCAAAGTCCTTATCAAGAATAGGGCGTAAAAGTAGTTCTATCCACTCAGGGGTTATGCTCCTGAGGTCTGAATCTACAACAGCACATGCCCTGGCATTTAGTGATCTTGCGATCTCAAATATGGTTCTGAAGGCACTGCCCTTACCAGGAATACCCTGATAGGGTGTAACTATCTTTTGAAAAAAATTTACACGATGACGGATAAGGAAAGATTCCAGATCAATTGTTGACTTTTCCACAACCTCTCTGGTTCCATCATCTGAACCACCATCTGAGTTTACAAGAACAGCTTTTTTGTCAGGAAAATACTTGGTAATGCCAGCCTGAATAGCTTTTACAACATGCCCGATTGTTTGTTCATTATTATAGCTTGGTATACCTACTACGATATCAGCTTTACCGATTTCTTTAATCTTTTCGTTTACTTCTTTCCTGAGTATAATACTATTAACAGACATTGATTTCTCGATACTCCACCTTCTTATTTCTTGCTTTTATCCTTTAGTAAGGTTCAGGGGAGGTTAGAGCCTCCCCTAATGGTTTCAGAAATCATCATCCTCGTCATCCCAGAGAATATCCTTTTCGGGGGTCTTTTTCTTAGCCCTTTTTGTTCGTTCGGTGGATGTCCTTTTACCTTTTCTTGGCTTCTTCTTTGGCTTTTCCGCGACTTCTTCTTCCCATTCCTCTTCTTCAAAAAACTCTCTTTCTTCTTCCATCTTTTTACCTCCTAAAAAATCAGGAGGGCAATTAATGTCCTCCTTTTTAGATAGTTACCTGATTATGTCTGGTCAGGTTCTGGTTGAGGAATCTCCTCCAGGGGAACCTGCTGTTCTTCCTGTTCGCCGGGGCCGATCTGCTCCTCCTGCGGGACCTGCTCTTCAGGGGCAATCTGTTCCTCTTGAGGTGTCTGTTCCTCAGGGGCAACCTGTTCCTCCTGCTGGGGAAGGTTCTCCTCTTCTGCAGAGAATACCGTTGCAGGGCTGTAAATGCTAAAGGCCCCTGCCATGATGGCGGCTACAGTTAAGACAGCAAACTTTTTGAGCATATTACACACCTCCTTTCTTATAGTTTTTCGCCTGGCTGGGCAGGCTTTTCTTCACTTGGAGCTGCAGGTGGTTCTTTCTCTGGGGCAGCCTCCTTTGCGGCCTCGGGAACCTTTTCTTCAGGTTGGGCAGACTGCTCTACCTTTGGTGGTGTCTTAGCCTTCTCTTTCGGTTTACCCTTGCACCCCGTTGTAAACACCAGAGAGGCAAGCACTACCACGGCCATGAGCAAGATTAAAAACCTTTTTACCATGACTCACCTCCATGTTATTTATTTCCCACCAGCAGATGGCTCCTCTTTTACAGATTTTGCTTTATGGATAGCCCTTTTCTTAGAAGTCTTTTTTACCACCCTTACTGCCACTTTCTTTCCATGCACTACCTTATACTTTATACTCAGTCTTTCGCCTTGCTTTACCTCGCTCAATCCTTTTATCCCAACAAATCCTGTCTTTTTACCTGTAATGACTGTAATCT
>CAZIIE010000169.1:0-3779 GCA_964539375.1 uncultured Nitrospirota bacterium
ACAAATTCATGAAAGGCCCTGTTTGCCCTGAGGATGTTGAATTCCCTGTCTGTAATAAATAAGGGGTCAGAGAAGGAGTTGAAGGTCTCCTCCCAGTTTGTCTTTTCTCTTCTTAGCTCCTCAATCAGAAAGGATTTTTCAAGGGCAATCTCGGCATGTTCAGAAAAGAGGTCAAAATAGGCTATCTCATCAAAGGAGGGAAGATACTCCTCTTTCCACAGGCTGAATATAATCCCCACCTTTTGTCCCTTTGAGTTAAAAAGCCCCCTTGCATAGAAGGATTTTATACCCTCTGCCTGGGCAAACTCATGAAAGGGGCTTAAGGCCTGCTCTTTAAGTATGTCAAGCGATGAGATACTTGGTGAATCGGTGGTTATCTGAAGGCCGAAGTCCTTCAAGGGAAAGCTGTATTTCCTTTTAGCATCAAGCCCTATACCTGAAAGGGCCTGAAGAGTAAGATGGCTTTTATCATGGTCGTAGAGAAAAATTCCTGCTATCTCGGAGTTCAGAATCTCCTTAACAGCATCACATATCCTTTCAAACTTTTCGTTTAGCTCTGTGCTCTGGTTTACAGCCTTTACCACATCAAAAAGCCTGTTAAGCCTTCTTCCATGCTCCTTTATCTCATTGGTGTGGTTTATCCTCTGGTAAACCCTGTTGATAATCTCCATCAGGAGGCTGAAAAAGCGGGTGTCCTCTTTGTCATAATATCGTTCTTCTTTATAGGTAATGTTATAAACACCGGTGACAGTGTTTCCAAGCTTTATCGGTATGCTTATTATCTGGCCTATTCCAGCCTGCTTGAGAAGGGGCTTAAGACGGCTTTCGGGCATCTCCTTTAGGGTTTCAGCCACAAAGGGTTTACCGCTGTCAATTGCATAGGAGGTTACACACTCATCAAGGCCTATCTCCTCAATGTGACTGACTATAGAGGGATTAACATACCTGTGATTTGCAAGCCGGAGCTTCCCCTTCTTAGGGTCGTAGAGAAAGATTGCACAGCCCTGAGCCTTCAGCGCTCTTTTTGCAAGCAGGCTCAACCTCTCAAAGAGCTCCTCAAGGGTGTTTGTATCCTGAAGGGCCTCGTTGAACTGACCGAGAATCCTTTTTTCCTCATTGAGTTTGTAGTTTTCGGTTATCTCTCTGGCCATCTCAATGATGTAGGGGATTTTGCCCCTTTTCTCTTTAAAGGGTATGTACTGGACAAAAAAGTGCCTTTCTTTACCCTCAATCCTGTGGTGATGAACAAAAGAACAGCGCCTTCCCTTAAAGGCCTCTTTAAATCCGCACTCCTCCTTTTCCCTACCCTCTTTTTCATAGCAGGGCACAGGACTGTGGTGAAACACCTCGTGGCAGGTCCTGCCAAGGACCTCCCTTTCTTCCTTCTTAAGAAATTCAAGGGTGGCCCTGTTTGCATACCTTATCCTGTGTTCGGGGTCTAAGAGGATTACCATGTCTGTCATGTTATCAAGGAGGTTTTTCAGATAGGCCCTTGACTGCTTGAGGTTCTGCTCGGTGTAAACCACCCTTTTAGCCATTTCGTTGAAGGCACGGGCAAGCTCGGATATCTCATCGTTAAGATTATCCTCAAGGGTTACAGGCCTTCCCTCTCTGAAGTCATCAATTGCCCTTTTTACCCTGCCAAGTCTTCCCGTGATATAGTATCCCACATAGCCAGCGCCAAAGGTCAGCACCACCGCACCTATTAGCAGATAAAAGATGATGTATTTTCCTTTTGAGAGACTTGAAAGGCTCTTAAACTCTGGCACCCTCAGTTTTGCATAGACATAGCCAATTTGTCCTTCAGTTTTGCCATGACAGCCCTGACAGTTAGGGCTGTTTTTAAGGGCGAGGTTAAAGGTAAACGGAACTGACTCCTTCTTTTTAGTGCCATGACAGCTGAAGCAGGGGATTTCAGGGTCAGTAAAAAGGGGTGGGTTACTGTTACTTCCCTGGGTTAGCCAGGGCCTTCCAGTTCTGTCATAAATGATTATGAAGTCTATGAGCCCGAGAGACTGAAAAAACTGTAGGTCCTTTTTTAACTTTAGGCCCTCACCTTCGGTCATCTCGTCAATTATGAAAGCCTTCAGGGCCTCCTTCGGACCATGGGTTGACTCAATGAGCTCACGGGCAAACTCAGCCCGTAAGTCTTTGTGCACTGAGGCCTCGTAAAGGTATGAGAAAAAAACAAACAGACCGAGCATTAAAAGGGAAAGAAGGGTCAGCCTCCTGTTAATGCCTTTCAGGGGAACACCTCGCTACCACCTCCGTTGTCTCATGCTTTATGTATATTTTATTAACAAATTCTGTGCCAGTCAGGGATGTTTTAAAAGAATGCTTTAAAAACAAAGGGATAAGCCATAAAAGGGACAATTTTTTGAGTGCCATTGGAGAAGGTTTTGAAGGTTTACTGGTAAAAAATTACCCAGATGGTAAAAATTTAATCAGCTGTTTTCCTGAGCTTCTTTCAGCTTTTCTCTCAGTGTGTTGCGGGTGATACCGAGAAGCCTTGCTGCCTTTGATTTATTACCCTTAACAGCCTCAAGCACCTGAAGTATGTATCTTCGTTCCATCTCCTTGAGGGGCAGTATCTTCTGATGGGAAAACAGCTCTTTTGGAGGTGCAGAGGCAGGTGAGGAGAAGCTACTGAGGTCAATCCAGTCACCATCAGCCATAACCACGGCCCTTTCAACGAGGTTTCTGAGTTCCCGAATATTTCCTGGCCAGGAGTAATTCAGGAAAAACTCCTCCACATCGGCACTGAAGCCTCTGAAACGTTTTCCAGTCTTTTTTTCAAACTCCTTAAGGTAGTGATGGGCAATAAGCAGGACATCACTGCCCCTTTCTGAAAGGGGTGGCACATGGAGGTTAATCACATTAATCCTGTAGTAGAGGTCTTCTCTGAAGGTGCCCTTTTTAACCATCTCGGTGAGGTCCCTGTTGGTGGCTGTAATGAGTCTTATGTTTACCCTGCGGTCAGTGTCAGAGCCCAGTCTTCGGAACTCGCCGCTATCAAGGATTCTAAGGAGTTTGGGCTGAAGATGAAGGGGGAGTTCTCCAATCTCGTCAATAAAAAGTGTTCCACCATCGGCAAGCTCAACCAGGCCCTTTTTGTCTGTATCAGCACCGGTGAAGGCACCCCTCCGATGGCCAAAGAGCTCCGATTCAATGAGATTTTCAGGTATGGTGGTGCAGTCAAGGGTTATGAAGGGGGACTGTGCCCTTTTGCTCAGGCTGTGGATGGTCTTTGCCACAAGCCCCTTTCCAACACCTGTTGGCCCTGTGATAAGCACGGTGCTGTCAACAGGGGCTATCTCACGGATTGTCCTCTTAATAGCAAGTATCTGTGGGCTTTCACCGATTATCTGCTTTATAGGGTCAGCCTCCTGCTCTTTTAACGGGGTGCTCTTTCTAAGCTGGATAAGCTCACTGTAAGTGCTTAACACCTTTGAGAGATAGCTCAGTTCAAAGGGCTTGGTTATGTACTCGGAGGCTCCCTCCTTTATAGCCCTTACAATGGTCTTTGTATCCTGCACAGAGGTAAGCATGATGAAGATGGTCTCAGGTGAGAGCCCCTTCAGTTTTGGAAGAAGCTCAAGGCCATCGGTATCAGGAAGCATGATGTCCACAAGGGCAATATCAATACCGTAGGATTCAATGATTCGGAGGGCATCCCTGCCTGTGGTGGCAGTGTGCACTGTGCCACCCATTGACTCAAGGAGTTCAACGAGCATGGTTAACACAGAGTGCTCGTCCTCTATTACCAGATACCTGACCAT
>CAZIIE010000170.1:0-3761 GCA_964539375.1 uncultured Nitrospirota bacterium
GCAGAGCACCAACCATGGGGTTCGGGCTTGTGTGGCCCCTGGCCCTTCGGGCAAGCTCAAGCGTGCGCTTTATATAGAGTTCGTCCCTGCTCATATCTAAAATAAAATTCTCTGATACCTACAAAATCACAGAGAACACAGAGATTATAAATCTAAAATCATAAATCTGAAAACTTAAATCCTAACGCCCTAACAATTCAACTAATTATATCCTCTGCTTTAACAAAGGAGACCTTACCTCTTTTTTCCCTCTTTTCAAAACCTTCTATAAATTCAAGGTCCACCATGTTTTCATACATCTCAAAAAGCGATTTCTTTATTAATGCCGATTTGTCAAGTCCATAATGCTCAGATAGTTTTTTCAGAATTCTATCTTCCTCTTTATTTAATCTCACCGATACTACTGCCATCCCTTATACACCTCCTCTCTTTTGGCTATGCTAATTATATAGTAGTTTTTTTCTTCTATATAAAATATTGCCCTGGATTTCCCCTTTCTTAGACGATAGTAAGTCCTTTGTCCTGAAATCTTTAGCCTTTTTATATCAAACAAACCAAGATCGCCTGTTACTTCAAGAGAAATAAAGATGTTATGGAACCGTTTAAACACCTCCTGTGGGATTTTACCCTTCTTAACATCCTTAAGCACATCCTTTTCATAATATATCATGTATTATGTTTACATTGTAATACTATGTTTGTCAAGCAACTGTTTTATAGTATAATTTATCTATGCTAAAGCTAACTGAAAACGCCCTTAAGGTCCTCAAGGCAAGGTATCTCTTAAAAGACCAGAGGGGACGGGTGGTTGAAACCCCTGAGGAGATGTTCAGGCGGGTGGCAAACCATGTGGCCTCTTCAGAGGCCCTGTACGGAGAGGACAAAGAGTATTGGGCTCAGAAGTTTTACGAGATAATGACTGAGCTCAGATTTCTTCCAAACTCTCCAACCCTTATGAATGCAGGCAAGGAGCTTGGACAACTGGCTGCCTGCTTTGTGCTTCCAGTAGATGACTCAATGAAGGGCATATTTGACACACTGAAGAACGCTGCCCTTATACTCCAGAGCGGTGGTGGCACTGGGTTCAGTTTTTCAAGGCTAAGACCCAGGGCTGACATTGTTAAGTCCACCGGCGGCATTGCAAGTGGTCCTGTCTCATTCATGAAGATTTACAACACCGCCACCGAGGTCATAAAGCAGGGCGGTGCCCGAAGGGGAGCCAACATGGGCATTCTTAGGGTTGACCATCCTGATATACTTGATTTTATAAGGGTTAAGAGGCAGTCAAAGGAACTTGAAAATTTCAATATCTCTGTAGCTGTTACAGATTCCTTTATGAGGGCATTGAAAAGAGATTCCTATTATAAACTCGTAAATCCACGGACCTCTAAGGTGGTGGGTAAGCTCAGGGCAAAGGATGTATTTAATGAGATGGTGCTAAGTGCGTGGGAGACAGGAGACCCCGGGGTTGTTTTTATTGACAGGGTAAACAGGGCAAACCCTACCCCTCATATTGGAGAAATAGAAAGCACAAACCCCTGCGGTGAGCAGCCCCTTCTTCCCTATGAGGCCTGTGTGCTTGGCTCTTTGAATCTATCAAAATATGTTCGTAACTCAATTATCAGCAACAATGGAAAGCCTTCAGTTGATTTTGAGGCATTAAGAAGGGACATCTTTGTGGCTGTCAGGTTTTTAGATGACTGTATTGATGCAAACAAATACCCCCTTCCCGAGATAGAGCGGATGCACAAGGGTAACCGAAAGATTGGCCTTGGTGTGATGGGATGGGCAGATATGCTTGTGCTTTTGGGCATACCCTATAACTCAGAGGAGGCCTTCAGATTTGCAAGAAGGCTTATGCGGTTTATACAGAGGACCTCAAGAGAGGCCTCAGAGGGGCTTGCCCGTAAGCGAGGGGTTTTTCCGAATTACAGAGGCTCTGTTTACGACCGAAAGGGGGGGCCGAAACTCAGAAACGCAACCACTACCACAATAGCACCCACAGGGACACTTTCTCTTATAGCTGACTGCTCAAGCGGCATTGAGCCTCTGTTTGCCCTTGCCTATAAGAGATTGATTCTTGACAGCGAGTTTACAGAGATAAACAGATACTTCTTTCAGGTTGCAAAAAAGAGGGGTTTTTATTCTAAGCGGCTTGAAAGGGCTGTCATCGCAAGGGGCAATCTGAAGGGACTTAAAAGCGTGCCAGAGGATGTAAAGAGGATTTTTGTTACTGCCCATGAAATTACACCCGAGGCCCACATAGAGATGCAGGCAAGTTTTCAGCGATACACAGACAACGCTGTGTCAAAGACTATTAATATGCCCAGGGAGTCAACCCCTGAGGATGTGGCAAGGGCATTTCTGCTTGCCTATAAGAAGGGTTGTAAAGGGGTGACCATATTTCGGTCAGGTGCTAAAAAACGTGGCACATTGCTAAAAATAAAGGAGAGAGACTGATGGGAAACAGGGCATTGGTTCTCAGTGGTGGAGGTGCAAAGGGAGCCTTTGAGCTGGGTGTGGTGGATTACCTTGTTAATGACAGGGGGCTTTACTTTGATGTAATCTGTGGTGTTTCAACAGGGGCACTGAACGCATCCTTTTTAAGTCAGGGAAAGGGTTATAAGGGACTCAGGGAGAAGCTGGAGAGGCTTAAAGAGATATGGTTCAGCATTGAATCGGATGAAGACATCTATCTTAACAGGCTTGAATGGGATTTTTTCCGCCTTGTTGCACTCTATGACAACAGCCCCCTTAAAGAAAAAATCAGAAAAAATCTAAGTGAAAGGGAGATAAAAGACTCAGGCGTTGAGTTTCGTATCGGAGTTGTCTCATTGAATTCAGGTCAATACATAACCATTGACCAGAACAGCCCTTCACTGAAGAAATTTATTCTGGCAAGCACTGCCATACCTGTAATTTTCAGCCCTGTTAAAGAGGGTGGAAAACTCTTTGTTGATGGTGGTGTGCGTAACATTACCCCTCTTCAGGATGCCTTTAAGGCATTAAAGGGGCTTCCTAAAAAAGATGGCACCGATGAGGTTTATGTGGTGCTTTCCTCACCCCTGAGTATTAAAAGGGTTAGGACCTCCGAGACCGATAACATCCTTGAGATACTGAAACGCTCAGTGGAGATAATGACAACCGAAATCTACATTGAAGACCTGAAGTACGCCTCAGAGATAAACCAGTACATAAAACAGACAGAAAAATTAAAAAAGCAGCTGTCCGAGTATCTTGATGAGGAGACCCTGAAAAGGGTCTTTTCAAAGGTAAAGTTTCCACACATGAAGAAAGCAATGAGATATGTTCGTATGAGGGTCTTTGAGCCTGACCGTGAGTACATGGATAGCCTTGAGTTCAAGCCTGACAAAATTAGAAAGGCCTTCAGGGCTGGAAGAAAAAAGGCAAAGGAGGTTATGGGGTGAGGCTTGCGAAAAATAAACCGTTCAAAGGTTACATCACCTGTTTTGATGTGTAAATTTTGAATAACTTTTAATACAAAAGGAGGATAAAGCAGATGCATCTTGGAGTAAATGTTGACCATGTTGCCACTGTCAGGCAGGCAAGGATGACCTTTGAGCCCGACCCTGTGATGGCTGCCACACTTGCCATTCTTGGCGGAGCCGACGGGATAACTGTTCATCTCAGAGAAGACCGCCGCCATATTCAGGACAGAGACCTGAAACTATTACGAGAGGTTGTTCCAAATGAACTGAACCTTGAGATGGCAGCCACCGAGGAGATGGTAAGAATCGCCA
>CAZIIE010000171.1:0-3755 GCA_964539375.1 uncultured Nitrospirota bacterium
AATAACAATCCCCTTTGATATGTATCTGAGTTAAATGTTACAATTATAAATGCCTAAAAATTTCATGGAGGTGTGATAATTGGGATTATTTGATAAATTGATTTCCCTTTTAGGTGAAAAGGAAGAGGAGATTCCCAGGTTAGGCAGGAATGACCCCTGCTGGTGTGGTAGCGGCAAAAAGTATAAAAAGTGCCATCTTGAACTGGATGAAAAGAAGCGTTCAAGAAAGAGGGCTTCCACCTGTTCAACCAGTTGAAACCTCTCTTAAACAGGTGAGGTCACCTGCAAAATGGGCGAAAAGATAATTTATCAACCCCTTACCACCTGGGATAAGGTATCTGTAGTACTTTACCGAGGGGGTATTGTGATTTTCAGCCTGGTTATCTTTTTACTTGGCCTGCTTTCTACAATTAAGTGGAAAGGAGTGGGCTGGTCGTCAGTATTAGAGCATACCGATTTAAGATTTCTAAACTCTGTTTTATATTTGCTCTATATCACAGTGGGAATAAGTGTTTTCACCATCCATTTATATCTGAAAAGGTTTAGAAGGTTTATCAGAGGGCTTTATGCTTTATCCATAGCCAGTCTTATCGTTATGATATTTCTGAAAGGTGCTGACCTTGCCTCGTTCTTATTAACCAGTCCAGTGGCAGGTCTTCTATGGTTGCCCCTTGCTGGTTGTATATCCTTTATTACAATGAAGGAGGCCTTCTGTTTCAGATTTATTGAAGGATACATCCTTACAATGCTTCTTCCCCTCTTTGTCCTTGTATTTTCATCAAGAATGCTTCAGCCTTCTCAGACCGGTACCTTTTTACTGCTAATCGGTTTACTGATGCTGGTTTTTACCTTCAGAAAGACTATTATGCCTCTTGCCTTTGATATAGGGGATAAAACAGCCTATGAAACCTAAAAAGGGGCTGCCAACAAGATGATTACAAAAAAGGAGATAATAATTGTAGGGCCCAGGGTGCTTATAGCACCTGAAACAGAGGAAAAGACAAGGGCAGGCCTCTATCTTCCTCCAACGGTGAAGGAAAAGGAAGAGGTTTCTGGTGGTCTTATAATAAAAACGGGCCCTGGATACCCTATGGCAGAAAGTGCCACAAACAGTGAGCCCTGGGAAGACAGTAACAGAAAGCCCTCCTATATCCCTCTTCAGGCAAAGGAGGGTGACTATGCCATATTCCTTAAAAAGGATGCTGTGGAGATTGAATACGAGGGAAAGAAGTATCTGATTGTTCCCCATTCATCAATACTTGCCCTTATAAGGACAGTGATAGCTGAGGAGTAATGGAAATGCTGATGCTTTCTGGCTTAAGAGAGGATGTATCAAAAAAGGTAAGCAGTTTCTACGAAAAGGTGCTCTCCCAATACAGTGAAAATATCCATTCCATACACATAATTGGTAGCTCAATCACACCTGATTTTATACCTGACAGCTCTGATATAAACTCAATCATAGTGCTCAAAGAGATGGACCTTGATTTTCTCGGCATCATCGCACCTCTTGGTAAAAAGTTCAGCCGAGAAAGGATAGCTGCACCCCTTATAATGACACCCCATTATATTGCAAGCTCCCTTGATGCCTTTCCCATTGAGTTTCTTGATTTCCGTCTAATCCATAAAACCATCTATGGTGATGACCTGCTTTCGGATTTGAACATAGAGAGCAGGCATCTCCGTTTACAGGCTGAAAGGGAGATTAAGTCAAAGCTGATATGGCTGCGTCAGGGCTATCTTTCAACAATGGGTGACAAAAGGGCAATAATTGAAAATCTATCAAAGAGCATTGCAGGCTTTATGCCCCTTTTCAGGGCTATAATTGTGCTTTACGGTGAGGTGCCACCTGTGGCAAGAATTGATGTGGTCAACAAACTTCAGAGTATAACAAAAATGGAAACTAACATATACGAAAGGGTGCTTCAAATAAGGCAGAAAAAACTAAAACCCGATAGCCCTGAAACTGATGGTATCTTTAAAGAGTTCTATCATGCTACCGAAAGGCTGGGAAGGCTTATTGATGAAATACAGATTTAGGCTTTTAATTCTTTCCCTTCTTACCTATCTATTCCTATTTAGTTTACCAGCCCAGGCATCTACGCCCGAACCGCCTGAGATGCCACGGAATTATGTGGTTGACCTGGCTGGCATCATAGGGCCCGCAATTGAGCAAAAACTAAACATTCTTTTAAAAGGGCTTGAAGAAAAGACTGGTGCCCAGTTTTTAATCCTTACTGTAAATAGCCTTGATGGGGAGAGTATTGAGGAGTTTTCCATAGCCCTGGCAGAAAGGTGGAAGCTTGGCCAGAAAGGTAAAGACAACGGAGTACTACTCACAGTATCCCTTGAGGATAGAAAATACCGTTTTGAGATAGGTTATGGACTTGAGGGGCTTCTTCCTGACAGCTTTGTTGGCACCCTTGGACGAAGGGTCCTGGTGCCCTATTTTAAAAGGGGCGATTATTCCACTGGCCTCTATCAGGCTGCAGTGGTCATTGCTCAAAGGATTGCTGAAAGCGAAGGGGTCAGTTTAACCGGAATACCCGAAGGTGGCTTAGTCAGGGTAAAAACCAAAAGGATTGGCCTTTTAGAGAAGGTCTTGGGGTTAATATTCCTTGTCTTTGCTATAATATTGTTTATCAGAAATCCAAGGCTCTTTCTCCTTATGTTACTCTTTTCTGGTGGTGGAAGAAGAGGAGGAGGATGGTCCTCTGGTGGCGGCTTTGGCGGTGGTGGCTTCGGTGGCGGAGGTGGTGGTGGCTTTGGTGGAGGCGGCGCATCAGGAGGATGGTAAAAAAGACAGGGTGTAGGGCATAGGTTGTATGCACGCTACCCACTACACCCTAAAAATAATAAAGGGGGTCCTATGAGTAAAGGGCTAAAGTCATTACTAATTGTTATTGTTGTACTGCTGATTATTGCCATCTCAGTCATTGGTTGGGGGATTGGCCAGTACAACAGGGTGGTCTCAATGGATGAAAAGGTGAAGGCCCAGTGGGCTCAGGTTGAAAACCAGCTTAAAAGGAGGTATGACCTGATACCAAATCTTGTGGAAACAGTCAAGGGCTATGCCAAACACGAAAGAGAGCTCTTTGAAAAGATAGCCGAGGCAAGGACGCGGTATTTTCAGGCAAAGACAGTAAAGGATAAAATCACAGCCTCAAGGCAGCTTGAAACAGTGCTTTCACGGCTTCTTTTACTCCGTGAGGCCTATCCCGAGCTTAAGGCCAGTGAATCCTTCCTTAAGCTTCAGGACAGTCTTGAAGGCACCGAAAACAGGATTGCTGTTGAGAGAAAAAGATACAACGATGCCGTAAGAGAGCTAAACACCTACAGAAGAACTGTCTTTGGCCGCTTCTTTGCCTCCCTGGCTGGCGTGGGACAGGCCGAGTATTTTGAGGTGCCAGAGGCTGAAAAAGAGGCCCCAAAGGTCAGGTTCTGATGAATGGTACCCCTCAAAAGGGCTGCAGCCGTTGTGGCAGATGCTGTAAAAGCCATACCCCTTCACTTCATAAAGGGGATATCTCTCTTATTAAAGGGGGGGTTCTTCCTTTAAATTCCCTCTATACCATCCGCAAAGGCGAACCTGTTAATCATAACATTGAGGGGAAGGTCCTCTTTATTGACACTGAACTTGTAAAGATAAAGGAATCCAGGAAAACAGGATATTGCCTGTTTTACAACCTGATCGACTCATCCTGCTCAATCTATCAGCATAGACCTGCCCAGTGCAGATTTTTTGAGTGCTGGAA